>NZ_ALNM01000030.1:0-183194 GCF_000292955.1 Selenomonas sp. CM52 | reverse complement strand
CACGGCCAAGATCGGCGGCAATCTCAACATCGAGACCTTGCAGGAAAAAGAAACCTACGAGGAGAAGAACACAATCGGCAGGCTTCGATCTCTCGTGGGATATTCGCGCGGGAAAATTTTCCAAGCCCACATTCGGCCTTTCGGCGGGCAGAGGAACGATCGACTCCCACTATAGAAGCGCTAGAGGCCAGTCCGGTATCTTCGCTGGAAAAGGCGGCTTCGACATCTACGTCGAAAAGAACACCGACCTCAAGGGCGCGGTCATCGCAAGCGAAGCGAATAAGGAGAAGAATCGCCTCAGCACGGGGACGTTCTCTTTCAGCGATTTGGAGAACGGCGCGGACTACAGTTCAAAGAGCATAGGCGCCGAGTATCACCACTACGGCAGCTATGACAAGATGAGCCGACAAGAGAAGAACAGGGTCTATAACACCATAGGCCTCTCCCCCAGCCTTTCCATGCCTGCCAAGGGCGATGCGAACAGCACGACAACTTCTGCCGTTGCACCGGGAACGATTGAGATTCACGAGAATCCCACGCAGGACATCTCTGCCTTGAGCCGCGATACAACGAACACACTGAACGAGCTTGGGCGCATCTTTGACAAGCAAAAGATTGAAGAGCAACAGGAGCTTGCCAAGACCTTCGGCGAAGAAGCCTTCCGTCTTGCCCATAACCTCCCCGACGACGGCAGCGGCCGAAAAATCGCTGTCCATGCCATCATCGGCGGCATCATGAGCCAGATCACAGGAGCGGGGTTTGCTTCGGGTGCCATTGGTGCAGGAGTCAACGAAGCTGTTATTAAGGCACTTGATGGCAAAGATCCAGGTACGGCTCAAATCGTCAGATGGTAATGCGGACAGAAAATAGGTGCAAACTTTGAATCATATACAAAAAATAAGTTTCATCATTCCAAATGGATGGGGACAATATTTATATCATATACTTTCCCCCATAAAGGATATGGTCGATGGTACATGGGAGGTTTATGGTACAGCAATAATTGGTGATCTTCAGGCATGGCACAATATAAACGGTGAAATGGTTGATTTATTTGATTTCAGGTATTTTTCAAACCAAGATTTCTTTTCAGTACTCATGTCGCGTAGGTATTATATCGTATCAGGTATATTCAGCTTAAAATCTTCCCTCGAGAACAAAACGGACAAGCTAAATGGAGCTTATTTAGAAGTTATTGTAACAGATAGTGTATATGTAGATATTTCTTCTGTTGATGATAAGATCATATCTGCCTTGTATACGAATGCAGTAAACCAAGGATTTGAAAATATTGAAACGGAGGAAATAAGCTAAATCACAGGCGCTGACTTTGCTTCTGGTGCCATTGGTGCAGGAGTCAACGAGGCGATCATCGGCGAGATCAAGAAGATCAAGGATCCCGGCACCGCACAGATTGTCAGCGCGATTGTAGGGGTTGCAGCAGCTAAGGCGGTCGGCGGGAATGCGGCGGCTGGTGCTATTTCCGCAGCGAGCGGGACGAAAAGCAATGCTTACCGCGAGAGACCAAATTACGAAGGAGCTTTTGTTGTAAGGAACAATCGTCACCATATCAAATGGAAAAGAGATTCCTTACGAAGGTGATATTCCATATAATGCATATTTCTGGGTAGAAGACTCAAATGCACCTTAGTATGGATGGGATTATAAACGCACAGATGTCGGAGATTTTTATGAACCTCGCATTCCCACACACATGTTTTATTTTTCCCATGAAAATCGCATTTATGGTCTGACCTTTTTGGATGATACTAATGGACAGAAAAAGGCTGAAGTCAATGAGTTGGGTTTAAAATTAGCTGATACATTTCTGAACTATCGAATAACAGGTGCAGCACCACTAATTAAGATACCTATAACATTTATATCAGGTGCCAAAGATAAGAATTGGGATATAGATCCAAGAAATATTCCCTCAACGTTCGAAAATCTTATAGATACTATATGGGAATATTTTGCGGACAATTAACACGATATGGATATGCCTGTGAAGAATTAGGGCATCTTCGCTTCGTGTAATCCCCCTATTTGCATGATGTCGGAAGTGCTAAGGATATACTTTTGAAGCATAGCAAGAGAACTCCTTCGACACTTCTGTGCATCTGCTTTAGCCTCATATTTTTAAAAGTGATATACCTCAACTTTCGTCTAGACCAAGAGAATCAATTTTCTATAGTGGAGGATTGCTAATGCTCGAAATCAATTTGCATTTGTTAGAAGGCACTCTAGCTGTATATAGCGTAGCTGGTATCTTTTTATATTTTTTATCTGTAACAAAAAAGATCCAATATACGCAATTTATTACACGAAATAAATTTTTGAAGATATGGATAGGATGTATCAGCTTAGAAATAATGAAAGTAGTTTGCGCCATAGGAATCGAACTTATCACGTCAAATGCAAATATGCGCGGGGAAATATACATGATACTCACAATGAGCTTTATTTTTGAAATTGCTGCAAAAGTTTTATTCCTAATCATCATTTTTAAACGAGCAGTCGGTTTTACCTATAGAAAACCACTCCTCATCTTCTTTTGTATATTTCTTTTTTTGAATGAAATACTAAATATTATTCCTTTTTTATTCGTTGTCGTATTTTCTATTCTTTGGTTATTGATTCCAATCAATATTCCCGAGGAAGTTCGAGGTGAATCCATTTGATTTCAAACAAACTCCCATCCGCCCGCCTGCTCGCAGTAGCCCTTCTCCCCTTATCCGTCTCTCCCGCCCAAGCTGCTCCGCTCTCGCAACAGGAGCAGCTTGACCAGTCGCGGGCGCAGGAGGCGGCACGGCAGGAGCGGCTGCAGTTCCCGAAGCAAAAGGCGGAACTTTATCTCGGCCTCGATGTCGGCGCCGTCTACGGCGCCGATCTCTACAACGGGCATGTGCTCGCAGGCGCAGCGCTCGGCGTTCGCGGAACGGTCAACGATATTTCCTACGATGTTTTCGCTGCCGCATCCATAGAAAAACCCGAAGGATTCCACACGCCGGACGCGACCTGCGGCTTCTCCCTCGGGTGGAGGTTTTAATGGCTATATTGCAGAAAGTAGTAAACCAATCTACGGATGTTGTATAAAGCATGTATCGTCAATCAAACGAAACTTTTGAAGCTGAAACGGTGATTTGTCATCCTACATCATCCGTATTCTCGTTTTCCGTCAAATGCAACCTTAGCTGCTCTATCAAAATTGGCAGTTCTTCAAAAACAACATCTGAGATAATGTTCCAATTTGTTCCATCATAATCATGTACAAGGCGATGTCGTAAGCCTGCTATCATTGCCCATGGAATTTCACCATGTTTGACTTTATACGCTGCAGACAGATTATGACAATGCTCACCCATATTATATAGCGGCGTTGTGACAAGCCACTGCAACGGCAACTGTGTCAGTAACGCCTCTTTTTTAATGCGGTTTTCTAGAATATATTCCTGCAAGCGAACGGCATAGTCATATATCTTCTTAACCCTTTGTCGATCTGAATACTTCATGCCACCAAAACCTTTTCTTTCATGATCCTCTTATAAAAATTGCTGTCCGGATTGACTTCGCCGATTTCAAAAACATCCACTTTTTTCTTCAGAACTTCTCGTAGATCCTCTGCCAAAGCAAAAATCATCGTTCGTTTAAACTTTTCTCCACCAAAAACCAAAAAATCCAAATCGCTATTTTCGTCCGCTTCACCTCTCGCATACGAACCGAATAAATAAATTTCTTTCACACGATATTTATCAGCAAGCGGTTTTACCATCGCAACGATATGTTCCATTGTAAATACAGGATTTTGCATCACAGTCCCTCCCATTCACTCATTGTAATTATATCATATGCTCTGCACTTTGAACGCCCTGTTCCAGATGCACTCTTCTTTTTATCCTAACTCTTGGATATACACCCCCATGCTATCAATGCCATAAAATCCTTGAAAATTGGTATTCTTTCCGTGAGCTATCCTTTCGTATGTCCGCAGGCGCAAGATTGATCGTCACCCGCGCAGGCTTGAGCTTCACGCCCGTATTCTTGATCGCTGTGCGCACACGCTCACGCGACTCCTTCACCGCCGTATCGAGAAGCCAACGATGTCGAACGCAGGAAATCCATAAGAAACATCGACATCGATGATCCTCTCATCGACCCCGAAAGTCACCGCACCATACGATTTAGCAAACACAAGGCTGCCCCTCTTTTTGATTGGTATGGTGTTTCTTTTGTTTGTTACTTTTCTTCATTGCTGAGATTTAATCCTGCTTATTAATGGGAATTTACATAAAATTATGAACTTATTACCTGCGAGGAGCCTATATCCCGATGCCCTCCTCGTGCTCTTCTGTCTCGCCTTGCACAACATGACGATCCTTGTTCATCATCTACCTTCATACGGATTATTCATTTGACAGATTTTGTTGCAATATAGGTTTTGATGTTCATGTCATGCAGTCTGCCAAAACCATTAGTATCTTCATATAAATCAAGCAACATAAATCCTGCTTTCAGTTGTCCCCCGATCTGTTCGGTCATCGTATGAGAAAACTGCATCCCTGAGCGTTCCGCCAGCATGAACGCCTTTGCTTTTTCATCTTTCAACGGATTAAACGGCATATTCCAAACAATTTCCTTTTCTTCATTATCAACCATATAATTGATTTCATTGTTCAATCCGGCAAGCAACATGCCGCCTTGTTTTAAAACTCTGTACGCTTCACGAAAGACAAATTCCGCATCTTCCACATAGCAGTTTGAAACAGGGTGAAATACAATATCAAAACTTTCATCTGGAAAAGGGAATTTTTTTGTCATGTCCCCCTCAATCGCATCAATATGATAGCCTTCCCGCTCAGCTACCAACAATTCGGATTCTATCTGCTTCGAGGAATAATCAAGCTCGGTACACTCCGCACCCAACGCATGAAAAACCGGCATTTGAGCACGCGGTAATAATACCATTTGTACTGCATACCAAGAACATGGGAATGGCGATCCCCCACAAACCGAGCATACCCGTCAGTCCATCCGCGAGCAGCCAGAGAGAAAAGAGTGCGGCAATGCCCGTTGCTGCCTTGAGCAGCTGCAAGAGGGAGAAACGTGTCACAAACATGCGGTTGAAATAGCTCACCGCCGCAACGCCGATAATGTTGACACCGAAGAACAGCCCATAGTACTGCGGATCAATACCGAAGTGACGGATGTAGATGACAGGCGACTCCGTAATGAAGGCATACACCGCCACATAGAAGAACGTCACGCTGAGGGTATTCATCATGAAGGATTTCATCCGTACGAGCCTCCCATAGCTCTTGAATGCCGCACCGAGGCTCTCGGCAGAGCGTTTTTCGTGCGGCAGCGTTTCCGGCAGGAAATGCACGGAGAAAAAGAGCAGTACGGCAATCGCAGCCATCAGGCAGAAAACCATGCGCCAACCACCGACGCCCATGAGAAATGCACCGAGCAGTGGTCCCACGATCGGCGCCGCCGCCATGATGAGGACAAGTGTCGAGAGCATCGCTGCCGCCTGATTGCTTGTGTAGAGGTCACGCACCATCGCGCGGCTGAGCATCGGGCCGACACATGCGCCGACGGCCTGCACCACACGGAATCCAATGACGGCCTCCATCGAGGGTGCCAGTGCACAGCCGACCGATCCGATAAAAAAGAGCAGCGCACCGATCGCGAGCGGAATGCGACGACCAATATGATCGCTGATCGGTCCCCAGACGAGCTGGGCAATGGCAAAGCCGACGAGGAAGCTGGGCCACTGCACCGCCGAGGTCATCCTGCATCGCAGGCATCGCGGGCAGGTAGAGGTCCGTCGACAGCGAGGCGAATGCCATAAAGGCACTTAGGATCAGCATAAAGGACAGACTGCGTTTCGGTTCCTGCATAGTATGATACTCGCACAGCCACTTTGTATGCAATAAACTATTAGCTTTCTGTGCCATAAGCACCTTTCCTTTCTGTATACTGGCTTGAACAACCTTAGTATACTACCCGAAAAGGTTCTTTTAGTATAACCATTTGTCTTCCACCCGCGTAGCGGGTGGTTTATCGTGTCGCATGCTTTGCATGCGACACTGGGTCACGACTCATAATCACACCAACCGAGCCTTAGAGATCACCTTTGTACAAGATTCTTTTTCTTTTTCCGCATAATGCGTGCGGGGCATTTCCTGCCATCGGTGAACCATCGGCATGTTTTACAACCAAGACAGGGGCGATAATTCATATTCTCCATCGATTGCACGACAAATGATGGATCGGCAAGAAACGCCCTACCGTAGGCAACAAAATCACAGGAATTATGTTCCACGAGAACGTTGCCTCGTGCAAGCGTGTCAATCCCCCATACGCTGATGACGGGGATGCGTATGTGCGGCTTGATTGAAGAACCTGCATATACAATGCTGCTATATTCATAATCGGCAGGCAGATGGAAGCTTCGTGTCTGCGGTATCCCGTGCGAGACATGCAGCATTTCGATGCCGATATCCTCGAACGCCTGCGCTGCTGCAATATCCTCCTCCAGTGAATTTGTCCAGCCCATTCGATAGGATAGGATGAAATGGTCATCGATGAATTTCTGAATACCGCCCACGATCTCCCGGGCAAGCGTCAGCCGCCCATACAGATCTCCTCCATATTTGTCACTGCGTCGGTTCGCCTCGGCAGAGGTCATCATATTCAGAAAAAAACCATGTGCGCCGTGTAGTTCGACACCATCTGCTCCCGCACAGAAACAAATATATGCGGCATTTATAAAATCATCTCGTATGCGCTCCAAATCTGCTATTGTCAGCGTGTTGACATCTTTGGAATCGAATGCCAAAAAATCATATCCACCTTTGCCCAACTGTACAAAGAACCTGCTTTCGCACCTATGACAACGATCTGCAAGCTGCTGCAGATATGGAATATGTCGCTTTGAATACGCCCCTGCTCCACCAGATGTTCCGGCAGAACGCGCCATGGGATCGTCTGATGCTGATATGCTCAGAGACTGGCTGATGAGAAGCCCAATCTCTTGATCGCAATATTCAAGGTATTCGCGGATAAGCATATCTCCCATAATCCCGTCACTGCAAGGAAACCCGAACCGTACCATCGGCGCCATAACGATTCTATTTTTGAACATCACTTTTTTGATCTGATAGGATGAAAAAATATTGCTCATCCATGACTCCCTCCTAAATCTTGCTATTTTTGTCAGCATCATTATAATCATTGTATACCACTCAATATAGTACGCACTAATTTGTAAGATACTATCCAAAAGGAGAGAATTACATGATTCAAAATCTCTGCCGCAGCAAAGAGGCTCCGTTTTTATCAACCTTAGCGGTCATCGGGGGCAAGTGGAAAATGCGCATCCTCTATGAGCTTTCATGTGATTCCATTTTACGATATGGCGCTCTGAAACGAAATCTGGCTCCTATCACGCACAAAATGCTGAGTACGCAGCTGAAGGAGCTTGAAAAAGATGGCATGATTATACGCAAGGAATATCCACAGGTGCCCCCAAAGGTCGAATACTCCCTGTCCGATAAAGGAAAAACATTCGTCCCCATCATCAACGCAATGTGCGATTGGGGAAAAGCGTATTCCATCAACAGCTCATTCGGCACTCACTAAAAAGTGCCTACTTGTGCCAGTCTCCGACACGCAGTACTATAAATCAAGCGTTTTACGACATATAATACTGCAAAGGAGAATGAAATGAGTAAGCAGGCACATGATAAGAACGTATATATCATTCACGGGTTTGACGCATCATCCACGCGGCACTGGTTCCCCTGGCTGAACAAATTTCTGACAGACAAAGGTGTTACCACTGAATCCATCGATATGCCGACACCAGCACAGCCGGACTGCAAAACATGGATATCATTTCTCTCAGAGCATCTCACGAGCGTAACATCAAACACCTATTTTGTTGCCCATAGTCTGGGATGCATTACAACGCTGCGATATTTACAAACAGTCGCTGCACCAATCGGCGGCGTTGTACTCGTTTCCGGATTCGATCAGTCGATTCCAGACTTTTCGTTCCTCGATGAATTCACCGCCACACCCCCAAACTATAAACTGCTTTCAAGAACAATCCCAAACAGAGCTGTTGTTTCCGCCATAGACGATCCGATTGTCCCCCACGAGTTCAGCCACTCGTTTGCCGAACGATTCGACGCAGTCTTTTATGAGACCAAGACGGGCAGACACTATCTGGACGTTGACGGCGTGACAACACTCCCCATTGTTGCCGATGTACTGTCTCGCATGATGGAATAATTGCAAATAGAATACCGTGTCCGATAAAGTAGAAAAGGGATTCCAAACGTCAATAAGACGAACGGAATCTCTTTTTATCACTCAAGTGATTTAAGTGCTGCTTGTTCTGCATGAATGAGTGTGGTATCAAAGAGTGGAATATCGGTATCGGATTGCTGGATAAGAAGTCCGATTTCAGTACATCCCAGGATGATCCCCTGCGCCCCGTTTCGTACAAGTTCTTGAATAATGTCCAGATATACAGCTTTGGACTTCTCAAAAATTTTTCCGAGACACAGTTCATCGTAAATGACGCGATTGACGACATCGACATCATCATCATTCGGAACGATGACCTCAATCCCCTGTCTGATCAAAATATTTTTATAGAAATCCTGCTGCATGGTATATTTCGTGCCGAGCAGGCCGACTTTTCGGATGCCTTGTTTCTTTAGCTGTACAGCGGTCATGTCTGCAATATGCAGGATGGGGATATGAATTCTCCTGCCGATTTCAGGCACTACCTTGTGCATCGTATTGGTGCAGATTACGATATAGTCTGCCCCCGCCCGTTCCAATGCTTGTGCGACTTCAGACAAAACATCTGCGCTCTTATCCCATTCCCCGCTCACTTGATATTTCTCGATTTCATCAAAATCAACACTGTATAGAATACATTTTGCAGAGTGCAGACCACCCAGCTGATTTTTAATCGTTTCGTTGATGACCTGATAGTATGTCACCGTACTTTCCCAACTCATACCACCGATCAGCCCTATTGTTTTCATCATATCACCTCTGCCATTACGATAGCACCGCCCATCCGTCATAACAAGATAAAAATTGTAGGGAGGACAATTCACCCCGCTCTGCCTTTATTCTTCCTAAAGGATCAATGTCTCCGTCTGCAGCGGAATCGTATTTTCCTCCATCAGATCATGAACAATCCGTAGTCCGCGCGCCAGCTCCTCATTCGTTGGCGGCGAGCAGAGGGCGAGGCGAATAAAGGAATGCTCCGCCTCCCCGCCGACGGCAAAGCGATCCGACGAGAGGACACGCACACCGCGATGCTGCGCCTGTGCCTCGAAATTCGCCCCACCACATCCCACAGGCAGTGGCATCCATTGGAAGAAGCTGCGTGTGTTCCTCGTATGTGCAGGGAAGATCCCTCGAAAGATGCGATTGCGCTCCTCAGACATCCGACATTTCTCCCTCATTATACGCTCTGCCGCACCGCTGGCAATCAGCTCTGATGCGATCTCCGCACTCAGCGGCGGAATCGTCATGCTGATGCTGCGCACCGTCCGTCGAAAAAGCTGCCTGAGATGCGCGGGAACAAGCATGTAGGCAACGCGCAGTCCGGGGCAGGTAAGTTTTGACAGGCTGTGCAGATAAACGGACTGCCGCGGGAGAAGCATGGTCATGGGCACAGCGTTCTCGCGTACCGTAAAGCCATAAGCATCGTCCTCAATCAAAAACATATTGTGCTTACGCAGCACCGCTGCAATCTTCCTGCGCCGTTCCTCAGGCATGACGATGCCAGTCGGATTCGCGCAGGACGGCATAAGATAGACACCCTTGATGTTTATCTGCTGACGCTGCCGTGCAAGCGCATCCGGCATCATCCCATCCCCATCTCCCTCGATTGGGATGAGGCGTATGTTCAACTGTTTTGCAAGGCCGATGAAATTCGCATACGTATATCCGTCCACCGCAATTCGATCTCCTGCATCAAACAGCGCAGTGAGTACGATTGCAAGTGCACTCTGCGTGCCAGAAGTAAGAAGGAGATTCGCCGGCTCTGCCGCGAGAGAAACCCGTGCAAGCCAGCTGCACGCAGTTCGCGCATGACGATCCTCATCCTGCACACCACTAAGCGCGAAGAGCCGCGCTGCATCCTTGCCGCGCAGGATATCCCGTGCAGTATCCGCAAGAATCTCGTTGAACTCCTCGTATGGATGAATGCTGCCGAGTTCGATGATTGACTTTTCCGTTCCTCCCATCGTATCATGCAGCACGGCATTCGGCGAGACGAACGTCCCGCGCCCAATGACCGCATAGATCAACCCTTTGTCCGTGCAAAGACGAAAAGCGCGTGTCACCGTGCTCAGATTAAGGTCCAGAAAGTCGGCGAGTTCCCGCTGCGGCGGAAGTTTTGTATGCGGCAGCAGCCGTCCGCTGAGGATGTCGTATTCAAGCTGAGCAGCAAGTGCACGATAGAACGGAGGATGGAGCTCCGCGCGTGCGGGACACCACGTCATAGGATAATTATCGAACGAATTGATGGGCATAGGACATCTCCTACAACATTGTCATACATACAATTTTACTGTTGAAATCATACAATAGGCGGTCTAACATAATAATTGTATGTATTATATCACAGGAGAGATGACCATGGATAGGAAAAACAGCATTGCTTCAACGAGCGCAACGGTATCCGTCTCGCTTTATATTCTGCCCTTTATCCTGGTCGGCTCGTTTCTGTCCATCTTTGACCAGTTCGTTATCAATGTCGCCGCCCCCGCCATCATTTCCTCATTACATCCGTCGGCTGCAGAATTCGAGGGCATTATGAGCGGTTATGCACTCGTCTACGGCGTAGGCCTGATTGTCGGCGGCCACCTCGGCGACCGTTTCGGACGGCGGCGTATCTACCGTCTCGGGCTTTTTCTTTTTGCCGCGACCTCAGCACTCTGCGGCGTTGCTCAGACGGCACAACAACTTGTTGTCGCACGTCTTCTGCAAGGGCTTTCGGGCGCGGTCATGGTGCCGCAGGTACTCGCTCTGATTCGTGTCTCATACGAAGAGAATGCACGTGTGCAGGCACTATCCGCATTCGGCGTGTCCATCGGACTCGGGCAGATCATGGGGCAGGTACTCGGCGGCTGGATTCCTGCATGGGATTTTCTTGGACTCGGTTGGCGCATGATTTTCCTTGTCAACATGCCGATCTGCCTGATCGCCGCCATTGGCTGCAGGTCGCTGCCACCGAATCCAAACGCTGCACACGAGACATACCAAAAGCATCTCGGAAATCCTCTTCGACTCTTTCGTTATCGTGGCTATATGGTCGGAATTCTTCTCAATGTATGCCTGTACGCCGCCATTGTGCCCTTCTTTGTCATTCTCGGCCTCTATCTGCAAAACATCTGTGAACTCTCGCCGCAGATGGCGGGACTTGTCTTTATGGCGGTCGGCACGGGATTCGTCCTCGCCTCCTCCGCAGGTCCTATGCTCATGCGGAGATACTCGCCGTCGCACGTGTTGATCTGTGGAACGCTCTGCACGGGCACGGGCATCCTCGCCGTGTTGCTCGGCACAATCACGGGACTGTCCACTGCAATTCCCTTTGTCCTCCTCGCGTTGTTTGTCCTCGGGATCGGCAACGGCACAGTGATTCCCATTTCGACAGGTATTGTTCTGCGTTATCTGCCGATGGCGGATGCGGGCGTTGGTGGTGCCGTCCTGACGACGGGTCAGCAGCTTGCAGGTGCGCTCGGAATTGTATTTGCAGGCGAGTTTCTCATGGGAGACGGCGCATCCCTTGCCTCGCCCGCCACCTATGTGGACGGCCTCACCCTTCAAGTGTGCGCCGCATCGGCTGCGCTCTGCTGCGCTGTTTGTCTCAGCCGTACTCCTGCCTCCACGCAAAATACGCAGAGATATATGTAACGTTCAACTCGAAAATCAACGTATTTTTGTCAATCTTACGGGCAACTTCAGCACGTTGAGATAACTGAAAAAGCCCGCCATCTCTTGGATAGTGGGCTTTTGTAACTTTCTATTCGGTTCTTGCTGCTTAACGCTTCGAGAACTGAGAGGCCTTGCGAGCTTTTTTGAGACCGTACTTGCGGCGCTCCTTCTCGCGCGGATCGCGCGTGACGAATCCAGCCTTTTTCAGCGCTGGGCGAAGCTCTCCATCGAGTTCCATCAGGGCGCGCGTGATGCCGTGACGAATCGCACCTGCCTGGCCCGAGGCGCCACCACCCTTGACGTTAGCAATGACATCGTACTTGTCCACCGTATCGGTGAGGTTCAACGGCTGACGAACGATGAGCTCAAGCGTCTTGAGACCGAAATACTCTTCCATATCGCGGCCGTTGATCGTGACCTTGCCGTCACCGGGAACCAAGCGAACGCGAGCGACCGAGGTCTTCCTGCGACCCGTGCCGTAATAGCTGACTAATGCCATGGATTAAAGCTCCTCCTTCCAGAAATCAACGGATGTCGAGCGCGAGCACTTCGGGCTTCTGCGCTGCGTGGGGGTGTTCCGAACCAGCATAGACATTGAGCTTGCGGTACATCTGTGCACCGAGGCGATTTTTCGGCAACATGCCGCGCACCGCTTTCTCAATGACCTTCTCCGGAGCTTTCTCCATGAGCTTTCCTGCCGCTGTGAACGTCGTGCCACCCGGATATCCGGAATGACGGAAATACATCTTATCCGTAAGTTTCTTGCCTGTAAAGACCGCCTTCTCCGCGTTGATCACAATGACGAAATCACCCGTATCAACATGCGGCGTGAAGGTCGGCTTGTTCTTGCCGCGAAGCACCTTGGCGACTTCCGCTGCCAAGCGACCTACCGTCTGGCCGGCAGCGTCGACAACATACCACTTGCGTTCGATATTCGCTGCATTCGCCATAAATGTCGTCTTCATGCGAATCCTCCCTCAACCTATTGTAATGCATTATTTTCATAGATGATGGCCCGCTGGCGCTCCGGGGCTAATGGATGCGCTTGCTACGACTCATACAGAAATATTCTATTCAAAAGGGCACAGCTTGTCAAGCATTTTTTCTTGCCGCTGCTCTGCCTGGAAGATTGGGGAAATTTACGTGCAAGTTTAATTGTCGCATCGTTCTGCCAAACTTTGGTAGCTTATGCAGCCGCAAACGACAAAAGCGTCTTCTCTCCAAACCTTTCAGGAATCACTGAATTTATCAATTTCCTTTAAATGCCATCAAATTCAAAGGCGTTCTCATAATGGCGTACTGCATAAGATTCGTCCATCGCGAGGATTTCTATGACATCAAATCGACAGGCTCTTTCCATAAATCCATGTTTTTGCATATACAAAAAGGCTGTACGAAAAATACGCCGCTGTTTCGTGCGTCCTACGGCCTGAGCCGGCGTGCCGAAGCGCGTCGGATGGCGCGTCTTGACCTCGATGAAGAGCAATGTCCCATCTTCCTCGGCAATGATGTCGATCTCACCCGTCTTCATGCGAAATTGCCGTTCTAATATGCGGCAGCCACGCTTTTCCAGATACAGCGCCGCCGCTGCCTCACCTCGGTCGCCAAGTCTCTTCGCTATCACCGCGGCAACTCCGGCTTCTGATGACGTTTGTCTATGCGATAGACATAAGCGAGAACCTCAGCAACTACACGGTAAAGTTCCGGCGGAATCTCTCGGTCGAGTTCCAAGGCCATCAGCATGTTGACGAGCGATTTATTCTGGTAGACAGGAATCGCGTTTTTCTGTGCCGCTGCGAGGATGTTTTCCGCGACGAAACCACGTCCTTTCGCCACGACTTTCGGAGCTTGCTGTCTTTCCGGCTCATAGCGCAAAGCCACAGCTCTTTGATTGGCAACGTCTCGCTCTTCCAGCGGCAAATCTTTATTTTCCATATTCGTGTCCATCATTCTTTACTACCCGCTATACTGACTTTGAGATCGGTCAGTTCCAATGCCATCGTACGAAATGATTCCTTGAACTCAGGAATATACGCCTTGAACTCTTCCACGGCAGACGCCTCCGAGAAAAGCACGCGCATGTTGAGGCTCTTCGCGTCGTACACCTGGCAAGTCAGCTCTACGGCGCCAATATGGTCTGTAAGCACGCAGAGTCTGAGCCACGTTTCCTTGTGCATGCTCCCATCCTCGGGCGAATACTTCTCCTCGTTATAGACATTGGCATACGCGGGGAAACTCTGTTTTTCGCCTTCCCCCATATACAATGGCAACATGAAATTCAGTGACCGATGCACATTGCCCTTGCCGTCCGTCTGAAAAAGACTGCCGCCTTCCATAGAACGCTTCATCGAAGCGGCAAATTCCGCGACATCCTTACCCGCTCGCTTGAGCTGCTGCTCCTTCATGTCCTTCACCGCCGTCATATCGCAGAGCTGCATAAATGCCCAGAGACGCGGCAGATCGCCGAGATTCTTCTGCACGGCAGCCTGATTGACGGCAGCAGGAACATTATTCTGACTGAGGCGCAGGAGAAGCTGCAGCTGCTTCGCTTCCTTGTCCGGCAAGAGTTTTTGCCCGTTGTTGATAAAGTCGCGCAGCAAGGCAGCATCCTTCTCTGTAAGCGGCATATTCTTCAGCATGAATGACGCTGTCTCCTTCAGACTCTGCATGAGCTGAGGCGTATTCTGCATCACGGGCATCTGACGCGCAGAAGCTTTCGCCTCTCCCTGCGTATTGCTCGGTGAGTTAGTCGATGGACCAGCAGGATTCCGCCCCTGCAGCAGAGACTTTTCCTGCACTGTATTCTGTTTGGTGCCTTCCTGTCTTGTCGACTGCGGATTCGCACTCTGTTCATCCTGACGCGATACCGCTGATTCCGTCGACTTTCCCTCTTGCCGCGCACCACGCAGCATTTGCTCACTCGACTGTCCTTTGCCCTCGGCAGCATTTCCCTGTCCGAGGGCTTTTTGCTGCTGTGCTCCGCTTTGCTCCTGAGACGTCTTCGTCTGCCCCTTGCCCTTGGTAGTCTCTGCCTGCCCTGAAACCTTCTGCTGCTGTGTTGTTTCCGAAGCGCCATCCTCAGCGTCTGGCAACAAGTCAGGTTCCATTCCCTCGGCATTCTGCTGCACAATGGCGTCATTCCGTTGGGGCTGTTGCGTCGCCGCTTTTCTCAACGCCGCCTCCTTCCCAAGTACCGCTTCACCTTCCTTCTGCGCAGCGTTCGTCGCCTCATTGGCGGCTTCCGACATCTGCCTTGCCGCCTCTTGCCGCACTTCCTTCGCACCACCTTCACTCATATCGCGCATCGGTGGATTCGCACTGGTCTCAGCATCCGCGTCGCCTTCGGGCATCGTCTGCCCCGACTCCTGCATGATCGGCGACACACTCTCCTCTCCGAGCCGCGGCATGAAATATTGCACAAGAGATTTCAGAAAGTCAAAAGAACTTGTCTCGCTCGCACCCTGCTGCGGCTGCGTCTGTGCCAAAACCGTCAATGCCTGCTGCAAGGCTGCCGGCAAATCCTCCAGCGCCTTAGCGTCAAGCAGTTGGAAGGACAGCTTATTCAAGAGGGCTGGCTCCAAGGAGGTTCCACCCTCCTGCGCCGTCAGAAGCGATTTCAGATTTCGCAGCAACGTCTGCATGCTCTCACTGAAATCGCTGACCTGCACGCCCTTTTCCGCGAGTGCACCCAGCTGTGTGAGCATGCGCGAAAGCGTGCCCAACTGCTCCAAGGAAAAACGCTGGCTCTCCGTCGTACTGCCCAATCCCTCTTCCAAGGTCGCACTTAACGAAAAAGCGCTTTCCATGACATTACGAATCACCTTCTGCAGGTGATCGGGCAGAACCTCCACCGAATCCTCCTGTCCTTGGGAAATCCTCCCGAGGACGGATGACAAATCCGCAATGGAATTTCGTATAGAGACATTCGTCTCCTTTGCAAAAGGGGAGGACGAAGTGCCGTCCCCTCGCCGCGTTACGGCATCTGTCGATCCTGTCGTCTGAGGCCGCTGTATTCGCTGCAAAGACCCCGCAGCATTGGCGGCATTTGCTTCCATTGCCATGAAACGAATCCTCCGTGTAATCTTCTAAGGAACACCTGCTAAAATGAAATCCATCCGTTTGATGCCGGCCTCATCAACGCGTCCTTGCCTCAAGGGTTCACCGCCATCGAAAGAACCGGCTCGAAGGATCTTCGATGAATGGGACAAGGCCCATACTTCCGTAAAGCCGCCAAATGCTCCGCCGTCCCATAGCCCTTGTGCCTTTTGAAACCATACTGCGGATATTCCTCGTCATATTTCAGCATCAGGCGATCCCTCGTAACTTTGGCCGCGATCGATGCCGCCGCAATCGACGCCGACTTTGCATCCCCGTGGACAATGGGAGAAGACGTCATAGAAAGCTTCAACGGCACGGCATCGAGCAAGACATGCTGCGGCTGCGGCCGCAAGGCGGAAACAGCTTCGTACATCCCCTGCTTCGTCGCTTGATAGATATTCTTTTCGTCGATGATTTTCTCTGAAATGCTCACGATTTCCACAGCGACAGCGCTTTCCATAATGGCAGAAAAAAGTTCCTCGCGCACGGCTGGAGATAATTTCTTCGAATCATTCAAATGTGGCAGAAAAAGCCCCAGCGGCAAGATGACTGCGGCGACTACAACGGGTCCCGCCAAAGGGCCACGACCGGCTTCATCGACGCCTGCCACAAGCAGACAGCCCTTCTCACGTGCCAAAAATTCGTAATGGTACAGTGCTTCGATGCGGGCGCGCTCCTGCGCATCTCGCTCCCATCGACGCACCAATCGCTGCACACCTGTGCGGGAATCCGACAGGCACTGCCGCTGCAGCTCCTCAGTCCACTTCCCTGCGCGATAAAGGCACTCCAGTTCTCTTATCGTCATTTCTTCCCCATCCATTAACCGCCGTCCACTTCCTCCGATGGTTCCGTCGGGGGCACGTCCAAGCTGATCTTGCCAAACTTCCCCATGCGGAATTCCGTCAGAAGGATATGCTGCACCTTCTCGAAATCGATGCGTCCGCCCTTCAAAAGGCAGCCACGCTTGCGTCCAATCGCCTCCATCAGTTCCTCCGTAGTCTCTGGAAGCGCCTCCTTGAACTTGAAACGCTCCTGCAAGCGTTCCGGATGATCGCGCCGCAAAGCCGCAAGGAGCAAGTGCGCCACATTCTCCAAATCGTAGATCTCATCGTTGACCGCGCCGGTAAACGCCAACTTAAGTCCAACCGCGCGGTCTTCAAACTTCGGCCAAAGAATCCCCGGAGTATCCAAGAGATCAACGTCCGCTCCGATGCGGATCCACTGCTTCGCGCGCGTGACGCCTGGCTTGTCCGCCGTCTTCGCCTTCGCCGCGCCTGCCAAGCGGTTGATCAGGGACGACTTTCCGACGTTCGGTATGCCAAGGATCATCACACGCGCCTTGCGTGCTGCAACACCTTTCGATACCAACCTTTCCGTACGATGTTTCGCAGCCTTCTCAATGAGCGCCAACAGTTCCCGCATGCCCTTCCCCGTCACAGAATCGAGCGCGACAGCCGGAAGCTTCTGTGCACGAAAATATTCCAGCCAACACTTCGTCATCTTCTCGTCCGCCAGATCCCTCTTGTTGAGCGCCACGACGCGCGGCTTGTCGCCGACGATCTCCCGCAGCATGGGATTCGCGCTCGCCGCTGGAATCCGCGCGTCAAGCAGTTCGACAACGACATCTACAAGCTTCAAATTCTCCTCCACCAGTTCCCGTGCTTTCTTCATGTGGCCCGGATACCATTGGATGATGGGTATATCTCTCGCTACATCATTTTTTATCATTATACATATTCCCTTCGACCCTTGATTTTACTAAGTTCTTGCATCATGTGCCTAGGTATAAAACAAAGAAATCACGATTTATCGCTATCCATGTCCGTATTTTGGAGTGCAGTCTAATTCGATTTGAGGCTTCTTCTTTACAGCAAATCTTTCCTGATAAGTTTCGTGAGAGTTTCCACGTGGCACGAGCTGATACCATAGCTTACATTGGCACATTCTGTTGATTTAATAGTTCTTGGGAACATATCACCCATGTTTTTATATCTTTGTCAGTTCTTGGGAACATATCACTTTTATTAGTATAACAACCCATATTATCCTAAAGCAGAACTGCACTTAACTGTTTTTTTAGAAGTGCTTTTCTATCCTCTATAAACTTTGGATAATTTTCATATGAATACTCCATATCTGGCAGATAATTCACAGTCCTATACTGAATCTTATCCGTATCTGTAGGATGTTGTTCGTTAAACCACTCATCAAAATCAGTAGCAAGCTTCTCTTCATTAAGCTGTGCAGCAAGAAGCTGAAGGTTACTTATATCATTAACCGTTGCAATGTACCAATCTAATTGTTCCTCAGGAACACCCTGCTTTCGGAGATAAGTTTTTGTAAATTTGCTCTTCGGATACATATGATCTTCATGGAATTTATTACTGAAATCTAGTGATGGATATAGCAACATGAGAGTTGAAAGTGTGTCACTCTTTCCATATTTAAGTTTCAAAAGGAACTCCTCAATATCTTCATCCGTAAACTGTATGGATTTATTTGTACCTTTAAACTTGTCGATGATACTGTCTAATGGAAACTCATTTGTTCCGTTTGCTTTTAGAATCTCACGAATTGGTCTAATCACATTATCTGGTTGTCCACTGAATGTCTTCTTTAACAGAGAACGTATAAGCCACTTCTTTATTTTATCTTTATTATTCTTGTTTGTCCCTGAATCAACAAAGTTATCCGGCATACCATTAATAAAAAGGTAATATGCAATTGGAATCAGCGCATTATTTGATGTTAGTGTTTCACCTGAATAACCAAATGATGAAACCAAAAGAACCGCCTGTTTAATAGCTTTCTTTATATTATCCCAATTGTTTTCAATTTTAATCATGTTTTGTTTGTTAAAATTGTCCACTTTAAAAGCAATATTCGTAAAATCACTAAGAACCAACGCCGTCTTCAGCACAAAATCTTTATTGATTTTAAATCCTGCTCCTACTGCATTTACATCATCAACAAACTCAATAATTTCTTCTCTCGCATCATGGTTTTCCCACTGTGCAGAAGCTATGGATAGAAGCAAGTCAGAGTAACTTAGAGGTGTCCCTCCACTGTTGACTCTTATAAATATATTTAGAACTTTATCGAGTTCTACCGTCTTCTCTCTATAATAACTAATCGTGCCAACCTTATTAATAATGTTATATAGCTTAGACAGAGCATTGATAGCGAATATTGTCTGTTCTTCAGTATACTTAAACTCCTTTGAAAAGCCTATATTTTTAGTAACAAACATCGCAACGTCACCATCTTGTTTCATATTAAGGATTTCACCGACTTCGAACCAGTATGTATTTTCATCATTTTGCACTTCTTTATTTGTAAGAAATTTAAACTCATACTCGTTACTACTGTCCGTAGAATTTGATAGTAAGTTTAAGTATAATTTCCTAGTTGGGTATGCCTCCTGATTTTTCTTTGCCATATATTTAAGTTTATAGGCATAGGTTCCCTTAAGCCCTATATAAATTGAGGTGAGACGTTGCTGTCCATCAAGAACAGCTGTCACGCCATCCAAACCTTTTAAATCGACTTTCTTATTATGTACACCTTTATACTCATGATAATTTCTAATAAATCCATAAAAGTCATAGTCGTTTACATGTTCCTTATTAATCTCCCAGAAAAGGAATGTCCCAATCGGATAGTCCCTCATAAGAGAATCAAACAAAGCTTCAATCTGCTCGGTATCCCAAACATATTCACGCTGAATAGAAGGTAAAACATATTTATTTGCAGTAATGTCCTTCATTACCTCAGCTATTGTTAATGGTGTCTCATATGCCATAATATTATCCTCCTTAGCATTCCTTCCTCTTCACATAGGTTAGCTCAATATCATAACCTAGCTTTTCCATCATCTGTACAAAGGTTTTATTAACAACCCCATCTTTTTTCTTAATGATCTGGTTAACATACTGGCTAGTAGTGCCAATCTCTTCTGCAAGCTGCACCTGCGTCTTTCCGGCTTCAATGCATTTCACTTTTACATCCACTTCAATATTATTCTTTACCATAGAATTCACCTTCCAATAGGATATACAAAATTATCCTTAAAGGGCATCATACTTATCTTGACCAAGTTCTCCATTTTCAAGCTGTACTTTTGCCTGCTTATCTGCCTCTTTTAAGGCATTTAACTTTTCACTGGTTTCAGAAATTTCCTTTTGCAGTAGCTGTTGTTTCTGAGCAAGTAGTTTAGCATTGGAAGGATCAAGTTTTAATAGCCGATTCACATCACGAAGCTGTGACTGCGTATTTTTTATTGTAGAATTTACTCCTTTTAAGGCTTTATCAAGGCCGGTAGTATCTCCACCAATTTCAACGGTAATTCCTTTTATTCTGTTAGCCACTTACATCCCTCCTTTCCTAAAAATGAGCATGAAAAAGACATCTACTTTTTTGTAAATGTCTTAGTTATATATTTTATTCAATCGACAAGCTGGTATTTCACTATTTATGGTACTCTTCAATTTTATTTCTATATTCATTTAGAAGTTCCCTAGAATATATTTTTTTGCTCTTTGAATCTCTGACTTCTTTCCAAAGGATAGCTGCCACTTTTAACTTATCGAAATAATTTTCGCTAAATTTATCCAAAAAAAAGTCTTTTAGGAACTGATTCCATTGACAAGCTGAATTATCGTACTTAGCATATTCTGATTCTCCATAATATACTTTCAGCATATCTTGAATTTTAAAATTTAAATCATTTTCTGATTTTACTTTTCTCCATGCCGTTGCCATATCAGCATTAAACTTAAATGGACTAACACCCGTTACAGCTGAAAAATACTCTCGAAATTTTTTATTAAAAGAAAAACTACACTCAAGTAATGGTGTACTTAACGTTACAACTTCCGTTTGATTTTTGTTTACAAATCTCTGAGACTTCTCTATTCTATTCCCATTAAAATATTGTTCTATAATATGATTCAGTTCTTGCTTTGTACTTCTATATTCTAATCCAAGAGACTTGCAAATTTTTGAAAGTTCTTCTCGATACCAATAGTATCTGCTAAATTCCTCAAATGATTTTATGTCTCTGAAATTGGGTCTAAGCTCCTTCAAGTGATCACCTCACCAAATTCAATTTTATTTTTATCTATTATCCTATTATTCTATTATACCAAAATTTCTCAAAGCCTTAAATTAAAACTTATCAAACTCAGCTTGACCTGCCACCTTACTATATTTGGTAAATTTCCAAAGTAAATCTCACATAATAGGTCACTGACGGGATTTGCTCTGAGAAGAATTTATGGCTGAATTTAGTGTGAGAAATCTCTCTACACAAAGGAGGCTGTCATCATGAAGCAAGCAGACAACAACAAGAAGAACAAGCACCTTACTGCACAAGACCGCCAGGAAATCATGAACGGGCTCGACAAGCGATTGTCCTTCAAGGCGATCGCCCTGCTCGTTCAGAAAGATCCTACCACCATATCTTACGAAGTGAAGCAACATCGCAAAGAGCACCACAATGCGTTCGTGCAAACGGACGAACTCTGCCCCTTGCTCGACAAGACGCCCTTCGTCTGCAACGCCTGCTCCAAGCGCCGTTCCGCTAACTGCCGCTTCCTCCGCCTTCTCTATGTCGCTCCGCAGGCACATGCCGAATACGAAGCGCTCCTGCACGATGCACGCGAAGGCATTCCGTTGAACCGTGCGTCTTTTTACAAGCAGGATCGCATCATTTCCTCTTGCATTGAGAAGGGGCAGCACATTTATCATATCGTCGCTTCTCACCCAGAGCTCAATGTGTCTCTCAGCACGGTTTATCGGCATTTTTCCAAGGGATATTATTCGGCTTCCAAGATTCACCTTCCACGCGCCGTAAAGTTCAAGCCTCGCAAAAAGAAGCGGGCGGATGTCGTTCCTTCTGCCATAAAGAAGGAACGCACCTATGCGGATTTCCTCGCTCATATGGAACGGGAAGGGCTTAGCGCACATACGCAGCTTGATACCGTTATCGGAGTTTCGGGCGGCAAAGTCATACTCACCGTCCACTTCACTGCGTTCAATTTCATGTTCGGGCTTCTGCTCGAAAACAAGACGGCTGTGCAGGCTGCCTTGAAGTTCCAAGAGGTCAAACGAACTTTGACTGCAGGCGGTTTTTCTTTTCCTGCCCTTATGCCCGTGATGCTTACGGACAACGGTGGAGAGTTCTCCGATGTTTTCGCCTTTGAGAACAATCTTGAGGGAGAAAAGGAGGCCTGCCTTTTTTTCTGCGATCCCATGCAGTCTTGCCAAAAGGCGCAAATTGAGAAGAATCACACACTTTTTCGCGATATTGTGCCGAAGGGGTCTTCTTTCGACCATTTCACACAGGATACCGTCAATTTGATTTTTTCTCACATCAATGGCGTCCGTCGCAACATTTACAGCGGCAAGTCTCCCTATGAGATGTTTACGTTCGCTTTTTCCGAGGAACTGGCTGCTCTTTTGGGTATCTCGTATGTTGCGCCGGAAGATGTCGTGCAGTCTCCTAGGCTTCTAAAGGGCTGATCTTGCGCTGCACATCTTTCTCATAGTAAATCCCGCTAGGGTGGAACTTACTCTGAAAAGCCTCGCTTTTCGGAGTGCGAAGCATGTCCATTTTTCCAGATGATCCCTTATGGTTCGGTCGCTTTTAAGACGATATTGTGCTCAGGTCATCCGTTGCATACAAATTCTGATGCTTCTCGCACTTACTCCTATCGGCTTTCTTAGACTAAATCCCACAGACTTACATCAGCGGAAGTTACTTTGCGAATTTACGGTTCGTTTTCGTGGTGGTATAAGTTCCCTTCTCACACATTCTCCAGAACCTCGAAAAACAGTAGTTCCTTTGTTACGCCAAGGACAAAAGCAGTTCTCTTGTTACAAATACTGAAAAACCAGTAGTGGCAACTGTTGGCAAAGGGCATAAATAAGGGACTCCGGCGACGCTACCAGCAATATTCTCGGAATCCCTTGATTTCAAGCCTTTTCCCTGCTTTTACTTCTGATCTCTTGACATCAATACCACGCACTCGACATGCGATGTTTGCGGAAACATATCGACCGGCTGTATTTCTTTCGCCATATATCCCAATGTCGCCAAGAATGCCATGTCCCTTGCCAGAGTTGCGGGATTGCAAGATACATAAACGATTCGGTCAGGATGCATAGCGGCGAAGGTTTTCAAAACGGTTTCCGTACAGCCAGCGCGCGGCGGGTCGACGACGATGACATTGGGATGAACGTTTTCGTGATAGAGGCGCGGCATGAGCTTTGTGGCGTCGCCGACGAGGAACACCGTATTTTTTATGCGATTGTCACGCGCATTTTTCTTCGCATCATCGATCGCGGGCTTGACGATCTCGATGCCATGAACACGATGCGCCTTTTGTGCGAGGAAGAGCGTGATCGTACCTGTGCCACAGTAGGCGTCGATGACAGTTTCCATTCCATTGAGATCTGCATATTCGAGAGCCTTCTCATAAAGAACGGCGGCCTGCTCCGTATTGACTTGGAAAAACGACCGTGCTGAGATGGAGAAGTGCAGTTTGCCGATGCGGTCGGGGATCGTCGGTTTGCCCCAGAGGAGTTTTGTCTCGCGCCCCAATATGACATTATTGCGGTACGTCTGAATATTTTGCTGCACGCTCCTGAGGTTTGGCACGCGCTCCTTAAGAAACCGTATGATTTCTTTCGCCTTAGGCAAATCCTTCGTCGCTGTGACGAGCACGACCATCGCTTCGCCGTTTTCCCCGATACGGCCGACGACGTGGCGCAGGACGCCTGTGTGACGATCTTCATCATAGATGGGAATACGCAAACGATCGACGACCTCGCGCATGACATTGACAATGGTGTTGTTACCTTCCTTTTGAATCCGACAGTCCCTCGTATCGATAATGTCATGCGAGCCTTTGGCAAAGCAGCCGATGACCGTCTTCCCCCGCTTCCTTCCTACGGGAAACTGCATCTTGTTGCGATAGAACCACGGCTCTTTCGCACCTAAAACGGGCAGCACCTCGATGCCGGAAAGCCTTCCGATGCGCTCGACGGCATCGACGACCTGCTGACGCTTCCAGTGCAACTGCCCCTCATACGACAGGTGTTGAAGCTGACAGCCACCGCAAAAATCGTAAATCGGACAGGCGGGAGAAATGCGATTAGGACTTTTCTCCAAGATTTCCACGAGTTTTCCGCGCGCATACGTTTTCTTAACCTCGTCGATACGCACGAGCACGCGCTCGCCAGGCAAAGCGCCAGGCACAAATACAGTGAAATCGACAGCACGCCCCACGCCCTCGCCGCTCGCGCCAAGGGTCTTGATTGTGATTTCATATTTTTCGCCCTGTTGCACGGGAATTTCTTTTCTCATTGCTTCTCTTTCCTTCAATCGTCCGATGGCTATTCAAAACTCCACTTTTTCCAAGAGCTCCAACGGTGCTTTGAGCAAGACCTTCGCGCCGCTTTTCACAAGTTCCTCTTCGGGACGGAATCCCCAGAGGACACCGACAGGCAAAAATCCCGCGTGCACAGCGGTTTCCATGTCAACCGAGGTGTCGCCCAAATAAGCCACCTCATCAGGCTTCACGCCAAGGTGTGAAGCGATTTCCAATGGGGTCGCAGGATTGGGCTTCTTCGGAAAACCCGGGCGATCGCCGAGCACTTCTTCAAAGGTACCAGGTGCAAAAAGAATCTTCACGATGGTCAACGCCGCATCATTATGCTTGTTCGTGCAGACTGCCAAGGGAATGCCACGGCTCTTCAATTCTGCCAGAAGTTCCCGTACGCCATTGTAGGGACGCGTTTTTTCCAGAAGGCGCTCCTTGTAGATCGCCTTGTATTTCACGAGTGCTTCCTCAACAAATTCGGCGGACGCCGCCTTATCCCTCGGCAAGGTACGCTCCATGAGCTTTTTCGAGCCATTACCGACGAAATAACGGTACTTTTCCATCTCATGTGTCGGAAAGCCGTAACTTTCCAGCATGAGATTCACGCTGTCCGAAAGATCAGCCAAGGAATCAACAAGGGTACCGTCTAAATCAAAGATCACAGCTTTATATTGCATAGGTATCACCTTTCTGCTATTGTCGAACTATTGCTCTTTTTTTATTCGCGAAAAGCTTCTTTTTCCCTGCATGAATACGCGATGGATCGAAAACACACACCAAAGTCCATCGCACTGCTTTTAAAAACGAAGTGCGATTCAAAAATTCCAAAACATGAACTTTTTTCCTATAAACAATAGACGAATAGTGAGATTTCATGTATAATAACATCATATAGTAAAGGGAGCTCTGATAAACGAAGTCTGTCAGATCGGTGAAGATTTGTCGATGCAGAGCAGGCAGAAAAGATGCATCCAGATGGCTGTACTAAATTTATCAGCGATTCCCAAAAACGCTACAAAGGAGTTGGGAAGAATCATGAACTCCGTTTTGGAATGGCTTGATGAATTCTGTGAAAAAAGCGAACTTTCTGCGGCTTTTTTGAAAAAAATCGTCGATACGGAAGAATCTGACGAAGGCATCCACTCGCTCTTTCAGTATATGGGCGATATCTTTGCATTGCATCGTATCATGATCATCGAACCCTTGGATGAGCGCTCTACGCCCGCCTACACTTGGAGTTCAAATGATATGGAACCATACAGGCAGCCTGAGGGCGACCTCGTGCGCGCTGCTGTCGCCTTGACGTATGATCAATTGATGAACGGCAAGTGCATTCTCTATAAGGATACGCAGACGATTGCTGCTAAACACCCTCTTGCCAGCCAGTGCTTCACCTCGCTCGGTCTTTACTCCCTATCCGCTGTCCCCCTCTTCAAGGATGGCGAACCATCAGGCATCATCATCTCCGATGTTCCTGATTGGGAAAAAGTTCGTGATCTCACAGCAGCGTTGTACCTTGTCGGGCGCTTTGCAATGCGCATCATCCGCATGAGGGATCTCTTGCGCAGCACGGGCGGCGTTGCTGCAGAAATCGATGCCGATGCCGACAAGGGAGCTCTCTCCACCTTCCTTCGAGAGAATCGCTTCGACTTCCCAAGTTTCCTCGATTCCATTGAACTCGCCGACCAATACATCTACTTCGGCGACATGCAATCGAACCTATTCTACATCAACGACCAGATGCGCGAAACTTTTGCTTTCAAGAGCAACGTTGTCAAGAACTTTCTCAAAAAATGGGAAAGTCGAATCCATCGTCCCAATGATCTCGCCACATACAGAGCGGACATTGCCGACATCATCAAAAGCAAGCGCGATACCCATGATCTGCGCTACCGTGTGACCGATCATAAAGGAAACGAGTTCTGGATTCGTTGTTGCGGCATCCTCAAATGGGATTCGACACGCGAGAACCCCCTATTCTTCTCCGGCAGCATCTCGCGCCTCGCACTCGATTTTGTCGTTGATCCCATCACAGGATTTGCACGCGAGAAAGGTGCGGAAATCAAATTGCAGGAACTGCAGAAGGAATATCCTTCCCTTTCCTTCATCGGCTTCCGCTTGAACAACTTCCGCGAAATCAACGAGATGCACGGCCGAAGCCATTCCGACGCACTCCTCAAGGACATCGCAGCCGGGCTCACGAACCGCTTCCGCGACGGTCTTCTGATCTACCGCCTCGACGGTCTGCGCTTCCTCGCAATCCTTTCGCCCGGCATCACTGAAGATCCGAGGACGATACTCGAATTCATCAGTTTGACGGTGAGGAATCTCTATGCCATCTACGGTCTTGCTGTACAAACGCCCTCTTCTCTCGCCTTGATGGAGGACATACCGAGCGATACGGCATGTGATGAGATCATCGCCAACATGCTGAGCCTCTTGGATCTCGCAAAAGAATCCCCCGATGAGCCTTATGTTCTTTTCTCCTCAAAGAATCTCGAAACGCGAAAAAACCTCAGCCGTTTCCTACTCGCCATCAATGAGGATGTCGAGCACGGTTGCGCCAACTTCCGCACGGTCATCCAGCCAACAGTCACCACCGACGGTTTCGGCATCGTCAGCGGCGAACTTCTGTGCCGCTGGTCCCACGAGGGCACGAACATCTCACCCGCCGTATTCATCCCCATCTTGGAGCGCACTCAACAAATCCGCGCTGTCGGACGCTGGATCTTCGAACAGGCAGTCATCCATGCCAAGCGTATACGCCGTACGAACCCTAACTTTTCCCTAAACTTCAACGTCAGTTATCATCAAGTGCTGGACCCCGACTTCCTGCCCTTCATGCGTCAGACCCTTGCCCGTCACAAAATGGATGGCAAGAATCTCGTTGCAGAACTCACGGAAACGAACTACAACGAAAGCCCCGCCACTTTACAGACCTTCATTGAAGCGTGCCGCGACCTCGGCATTCGTCTCGCGCTCGACGACTTTGGCACGGGATATTCCTCCTTGGAACTTCTCTTGAAGCACCCGTCCGACATCGTAAAACTCGATCGCAGCTTGATGAAAGAAATGGCCTATTCCAAAAACAGCAGCGACTTTATATCGAGCATCGTCTACTCCTGCCATAAGTTCGGCAAGAAGGTCTGCGTCGAAGGCGTCGAGACAGATCAGGAACTTCAGACCGTCCTCGAAGCGGGCTGCGACTACATCCAAGGCTTCTACTTCCACCGGCCGATGGAGATTTCTGATTTCTTTGCCCTGTTGGAAAAGAAAAAGAAGTAGAATACCCTTGAATGAACAGAGGGACTCTCCCCTACACTTCGATCACTGAGGCCGATGTACAAGCACGAAAAGGGGACGCCTGCGGTACGAATGCCGCAGGCGTCCTCTTCTTTATTTCAACGGCTCTGCCGCTTTTTCTCTGGTGGAGACGAGGAGAATCGAACTCCTGTCCGAAAGCATTGTTTCATCGGCTTCTCCGAGCGCAGTCTGTGTTTTTATTTAAGAATCCAGACGCCCGCAGACAGGCTTCCGTCATCCGATTCCGCAAAAATTTCCCTTTTGAGCCTGCGAAAATCAACTCTCAGGTATCCCGCAGTTGTCCTCTTATCCGCTCAGGCGGGAGCCAAGCGGACAGAGGCTGGCGTCAAGCCGCCAGAGCGTAGTCTTCGTTTGCTTTTATGTTTAAATAAAAGTTTCACCTTGCTGACGGGATGGTGAACCCCCGGCTCGCTGCCCATGCACCATCTACCCTCGTCGAAACCTTTACGTCCCCGTTGGCATGCACATGAAGCGCTCGCTGAAAAGACTCTCAAAAGCCCGTTCAGCTTGGATGTATAGTATACTGCCTTTGAAGAAATTTTGCAACAAGTATTTTTGCATGGCTCACATCGTCATGATCGGATCGACGTCGATGAGCACATCGTTCCTCTGATCCAGTCCCTCGCCGCGCAGGAACTCCCTCACGGCGGCGAGATCCGCCGTCTTGATGAGAAGCACGAAGCGATGGATGCCGCGAAACTGGGCGATCAAGGCGGGTGCAGGACCGATGATCTGCTGCCCTTCCCTGCCTGCGAAGGCAGCGAGGAAGTTTTCCTGAATGCGGCACGCTTCCTGACGCGCCGCCTCCTCTTCCCCATGCTGCACGATGAGCTTGACAAGGCGGCTGAACGGCGGGTAGAAGAGCTGCTCGCGTATGGCAATCTCCTCGCGATAAAAGGCCTCGTAGTCCTGCTTGAGTGCCGCCTGCACCGCATAGTGCTCGGGGCTGTAGCACTGCACGACGACTTGTCCCGCAGCCTCACCCCTGCCTGCGCGGCCCGCCGTCTGCGTGATGAGCATGAAGCAGCGCTCCGCCGCGCGGAAGTCGGGCATGTTGAGGCTCGCATCGGCGCTGAGGATGCCGACCGCCGTAACGCCCGGGATGTCATGCCCCTTGGCGACCATCTGCGTACCGAGCAGGATGTCGTACCTCTTCTCGCGAAACGCCGTGAGAATTTCTTGGTGCGCGAGCTTTCGCGCCGTCGTATCCCTGTCCATGCGCACGACGCGTGCTGTCGGCACGAGCGCCTTGAGTTCCGCTTCCAGCTTTTCCGTGCCCGAGCCAAAGTATTTGATGTAGGGACTCGAACATTCGGGGCACAAAAGCGGCACGGCCTGCTCGATGTCACAGTGATGGCACAGAAGCTTGCCGCTGCGATGATAGACGAGCGGCAGCGAGCAGGAAGGACATTTGACGACGGCACCGCACGAGCGGCACATGACGAAGGTCGAGAAGCCGCGGCGGTTCAGCATGAGGATCATCTGCTCCTTCTTCGCCATCGTTTCCTCAATGAGCTGACGCAGAGGCGCGGAGATGATCGTGCGATTGCCGCGGTGCAGTTCCTCGCGCATGTCTACACATTCGACATGCGCGAGCGGTCTCGCACCGATGCGCTCTGGCATCGAAAGTAGCGTAAACTCGCCGCAGCGCGCGCGGTACGAAGTCTCAAGAGACGGCGTGGCACTGCCCAAAAGCAGTACGGCGCGATGCAGTTTCGCCATGACCTCGGCGATGGGACGAGCATGGTAGCGCGGCGCCTCATCCTGCTTGTAGGACATATCCTGCTCCTCGTCGAGGATGATGAGTCCGACGTCCTCGATGGGCGTGAAGAGCGCCGAGCGTGCACCGATGACGATGCCCGCCTCCCCGCGCCGCACGCGGAAGATCGCGTCGTTTCGCTCGGCAAGGGAAAGCTGGCTGTGCATGACGACGATGTCCTCGGGAAAAGATCCCTTGAAGGCGAGGACGATCTGGCTCGTCAGGGCGATTTCGGGCACGAGCACGATGACCCTGCGCCCTTCCCTGCGCGCGGCCGCCGCCGTCTCGATATAGACCTGCGTCTTCCCGCTTCCTGTCACGCCCTGCAAGAGGAAGCCACGATGCTCGCGCCGCCCGATGTAGGGAAGCACGGCATCGACAGCCGCCCTCTGCTCCGCCGTCAGGTCGACCATCGCCCCAGCGCCCGTCACATCTCCGTAACTGTCGCGCAGAACGCGCCGCTTCTCGCTCTTCACATCGCCCGCTTCGAGTACCGCGCGAAGGACAGCGGCGGAAAATCCTGCCTCGCGCAGATCGGCGTCCGCCTTTTCCCCCTCTGCGGCAAGGAGCTCCAACAGACGCTTCTGCGCGTGCCGCCTTCGATAGCGGGAGAGCACAGCCTCATCGAGCGGACGCGCGAGCGACAGGATATTCTCATAACGCGCCTTGTCGCGCTGCTGCGCCCGATAGAGCTTTCTCACCTGCTTTTGCTGCACGAGCTTCTCCAGGAGAACAGGCATCTCTGCGGCAAGCGCAGGAAGCGCCTTGCGAAGTACGGAAAGCCGCATGACGCCATTTTCACGGAGGCAACGGAAAACCTGCTGCGCCGCTCCCGTCAAAGGCGGCTCTTCCCCCTCTTTTGCCTCATACTCGACCTCGATCTTCAAGCCGCTCTTGCCCGGCATGAAGAGCCGCATCGCCTCAGCGGGCGAGCACAGGTAGAAGTCCGCGATTCGACGTGCCGTTTCTAGCATCTCGGACGTAAACCAGGCCTCTTCGTCGACAACGGCGATGATCGGCTTCAGCTCGTAGCCTGGCCGCTCCCCTTCGTCATCCCAGACGGCAACGACGAAGCCCTCGACCCTGCGCCCGCCGAAAGGCACGAATACGCGCCAGCCCGCCGCAAGGAAAGACATCTCGTCGGGCACGGCATAGCTGTACGCTTTCGCTATGCTCTTCACGGGAATATTGACAAAGACTTCCGCCCTTCGCAAAATGCTCTCCTCCCACAAGAAAAAAGGCTTTCAGCGCGAATCTTTCGCGCCGAAAGCCTGCCTTTCCGATGCTCTGCCGCCATCATGCTGCAAAAACAGCAAACGCTTCTCAATCCATGATGAAGATCTCGATGGTCTTGCGGCCGAACTGAATCGCTTCTTCTGCCGTCTCAAAGGCGATGTCGATCGTATTGCCGCGAATCGCCGAACCGATGTCCTCAGCTACCGCTTCGCCGTATCCCGGAATAAAGACGCGCGTGCCCATCGGTATGACCGCAGGATCGACAGCGATCACACCCTTTCTCACCAAGGTTCCGCTTGCCGTATGACTTGAAAGGCCTGGATCGAAGCGGCTGTACGCTGACGCCGACACAAGCAGCGAACGACCGCCGCCGCGGCTCACAGGAGTCTCGATGACAGGCGGCTCCTCACCGCCCGAGAGCGCCCTGTACGTCATCTGTCCGCAGATGCCGTCGGCATCCAAGCCGTTCTCCTGCTGGAACTTCGTGATGGCAGTCACCGTCTTCTTGCCGCATACGCCGTCATCTTCTCCATCCGCAAGATAGCCGCGCCCGATCAGCAGCTTCTGCACGGCACGAACGCTGTCGCCCCGCATGCCTTCCTTGACAAGAAAACCGCTGGCAAAGGCTGCAGCACTCGACAAGAGCAGGCAAATGCAAAGGATGGACGAAAAAATCACCATTTTTCTCAATAGACGCCACCTCACAGAAAAGCTGATTTTCCTACGAGGACTATTATAGCAAAGAAACGATACTCCGTCAAAGCTTTCCTTTAGCCCTGACTAATCTTTCTCACAATTCTCTTCCTGTGCCATAAGATTCGCAAAATAGGCTTTCTCTCGCTCCGTCAGCTGCACGCCCTTCAAAAGCTCTGGTCGCCTTTCGCGCGTGATGCGCAGCGATTCTCTGCGACGCCAGGCGCGAATCTTCGCATGATCGCCAGACAGAAGCACCTCGGGCACTTCCATTCCCTCGAAGATGCGCGGCCTTGTGTACTGCGGGAACTCCAAGAGGCCGTCGTAGAAAGAATCCGTCGGCGCAGACTCCTCCGAACCGAGGACGCCCGGGATCATGCGCGCCACGGCGTCGACGACGACCATCGCGGGCAGTTCGCCGCCCGTCAGCACGAAATCGCCGATGGAGATCGCCTCATCCGCCAGATGCGCATGGATGCGTGCGTCGAATCCCTCGTAATGCCCCGAGAGGAAGATCAGCTGCTCCTCTTTCGCCAGTTCCTTCGCCTTCGCCTGCGTGAACGTCTCGCCGCTCGGGCACAGGAGCACGATGCGCCGCCGCCTCAAAGCGCTGTTCGCCACGATCGAGCGCACGGCACGAAACATCGGCTCAGGCTTCAAGACCATGCCGCTGCCGCCGCCGAAGGGCGAATCATCAACCTGCTTGTGCTTATCAAAGGCGAAGTCCCGCAGCTGCGTCAGACGTATGTCGAGCAGCCCCTTCTCCCTCGCGCGCTTGATGATGCTCTCACCGAACACCGCTTCAAACATCGCAGGAAAAAGCGTCACGATGTCAATCCGCACGGTTTTCCAACTCTTCCTGTAAGTCGACGCGCAAAAAGCCTCCAGCGATGTCGATCTCGCGCACGACCTTCTTCAGTGCCGGCACGAGCAATTCCGCGCCGTCTGGTTTCTTCACCACATAGACGTCATTGCTGCCCGTCTTGAGGACGTTCGTGACCTCCCCGAGCCTTTCCCCTGCCATATCGAGCACCGCGAGTCCGATGATGTCGAACGTGTAGAACTCGCCCTCAGCGAGCGGCGCGGCATCTTCCCGCGCGACGCGCAGAAGCTCGCCCGTCAATTTTGCCGCCGCCTCGCGCGACGTACACTCAGCGAGCGTCAGCAGCACGAACTGGCGATGGTAGTGAACGTGCTCGACGTGGAAAACGCGCTCGCCGATGAAGACCTCGCGCAGGGACTCGAAGCGCTCGGGAAAATCCGTCAGCGGTATCACGCGCACTTCGCCCCGAAGGCCGTGCGGCGCACCCGCCTTGCCTATGACGACGCGCCCGTCAGCCACGGATCGCAACGACCTTGTCGTCCTCGACGAGGACTTCGACGTTCATAAGCTCGCGCATGTTCGAGCCGACCTTCAGCTCCGCCGTGCGCTCCAGCGTGCCCTGCACGATTTCAGCTCCGATGGCGAGCTTCTTCGTCTCTTCGAGCTTCGCTTGTGCCTGCTCCTTGAAATCCATGCGCTTTTGACGCTCGATGGCGAAGTGCTGACGCGCCGCCTGCGCACGCTGGATATCCTGCTGCGCCGCCTCAGAGACAATGCGCTTTTCCTCGATGCCCATCTGCTGCAGTTCGAGATCGACCTTCTGCAGACTGTCTTCCAGCTCGTCAATGATGCGCTTCTTGAGCTTTTCTGTCAGCTTCGCCTTGACCGTGCAAGGAACCTTCACCTGAATGCTGTCCATATTCTCTCTCCTTCATCGAGCGCATGGATGAGAGGCAACACCGTCACCTCATCCGTGCGCCTAAAGAAATAGCGGCAAGAACCCCCGAAGGGAATGCTGCCGCGTAGTTCACTAATTGATGTCGACCTTGACTTTTTTGTTCTCGCGGGTACCGGCGGCCTTGGCAACCGTGCGGATCGCCTTCGCAATCCTGCCCTGCTTGCCGATCACCTTTCCCATATCGTCCGAAGCGACATGAAGCTCGATCAATGTCATGCGGTCTTCCTGCTTTTCGTCGACAACGACGTTCTCGGGATGATCGACCAACGCCTTGGCGATGATTTCAACGACTTCCTTCATGCTGATCCTCTTTTCTCAAGAGAAGCTGCGGGAGGCGGCTTTTCATGCCGTCTCCGTCGCCTCGTCTCGATCAGTTCTTCGAGCGCTTCTTCTCATCGAACTTCGCCATGATGCCCTTCTTACTGAAGAGCGAGCGGACGGTATCCGTCGGCTGTGCGCCCTTGCTCATCCAATCGATGGCCTTGTCTTCATCGACATTGATGACGGCCGGCTCCTTCGTGGAGTCGTAGTTGCCGAGAATCTCGATGAAGCGACCGTCGCGCGGCGAGCGGGAATCCGCCACGACGATGCGGTAGAACGGGTTCTTCTTCGCGCCCATGCGGGTCAAACGAATCTTTACTGCCATGTTTTCACCTCCTTCAAAGGATAATTTTTTGTCAGCCGCGACGCATCGCAGCCGACGAATCTTCCATGAGCCGATCAGTGCATGAACGGCAGCTTCATGCCTCCGAGGCCGGGGAATCCCTTCCCCTTCTTTCCTCCCTGCATCTTCTTGACCTGCTTCATCATCTTCTTCATTTCGTTGAACTGCTTCAAGAGCTTGTTCACATCCTGCACGCGCGTGCCGCTGCCAAGCGCGATGCGCTTGCGGCGGCTGCCGTTGATGATGGAAATGTCCGCGCGTTCCTTCGGCGTCATGGACTTGATGATCGCCTCGATACGGCGCACTTCCTTGCCGTTGAGGTCGATGTCCTGTCCCTGCAGCTGCTTCTTGAGTCCACCCATGCCAGGGATCATACCGAGGATTTGCTCAAAGGAGCCGAGCTTTCGCACCTTCTGCATCTGCGCGAGGAAATCGTCGAGCGTGAAGTCCGCCTTGCGCAGCTTCTTCTCCATCTTCTTGGCTTCTTCCGCATCGAACGTGGACTGCGCCTTCTCGATGAGGGAGAGCACGTCGCCCATACCGAGGATGCGCGACGCCATGCGGTCGGGATGGAAAGGCTCAAGCGCTTCAAGCTTCTCGCCCATGCCGACGAACTTGATCGGGCAGCCCGTGACCGCCTTGACCGACAGCGCCGCACCGCCTCGGGCGTCGCCGTCGAGCTTCGTCAAGACGACGCCGTCGATGCCCAGCCCCTCGTTGAAGCTCTCGGCCACATTCACAGCATCCTGACCCGTCATGGCATCGACGACGAGCAGAATCTCGTGCGGCTTGACGTCCGCCTTGATGTCTTTAAGCTCCTGCATGAGCTTCTCATCAATGTGCAGACGCCCCGCCGTATCGATGATCACGACGTCGTTGATGTGCGAACGCGCATGTTCGATCGAACTTCTGGCAATCGTCACGGCATCCGTACCCTGCGGCATGGAAAAGACGGGGATGCCAAGCTGCTCGCCCAACACCTGGAGCTGCTTGACGGCCGCAGGTCGATAGATATCGGCCGCGACGAGCAACGGCTTCTTTCCCTGCTTCTTGAGAGAAAGGCCGAGCTTTCCCGCCGAGGTCGTCTTGCCCGCACCCTGAAGTCCTGCCATCATGATGACGGTCGGCGGTACGGACGAGATATTGAGGCGGCTCTGCGTGCCGCCCATGAGTTCTGTAAGCTCTTCGTCGACAATCTTGACGACAACCTGCGCCGGTGTCAAGGTGTCGAGCACATCCTGCCCAACGGCGCGCTCCTTCACCTTCTTGATGAAGTCCTTGACGACCTTGAAATTGACGTCGGCTTCGAGGAGCGCCATGCGCACCTCGCGCATCGCCTCGTTTACGTCGTCCTCCGTCAGCTTGCCATGTCCGCGCAGCTTTTTGAATGTCTGCTGCAGGCGATCCGCCAAGCTTTCAAAAATCATGCTGTACCTCCCGCTGCGCCCCTAAAAGACGCGAAATTCGCTGCAAGACTGCCTCTACGGCGACATCGTTCTCTTCCGTGCGCAGCTTACGAATCGCCTCGCCGATCGCCGCAAGTTCCTCGTGCTCTTTGGCAAGGCGCCGCAAGAGGCCGAGCTTTTCTTCGTAGCCTTCCAGCGCCTGCTCCGAGCGATGAATGATATCGTAAGCGGCCTGCCGCGAAACTCCGACCGCTTCGCCGACCTCCGCGAGGGAGAAATCGTCGAAGAGATGAAGTTCCAGACAGCGCCGCTGCTTTTCTGTGAGCAGCATGCCGTACATGTCGAACAGTTCCGCCAGATGAAAGAGTCTTTCGAGCATCACTCCACCCGCCTTCCTGCAAGCACGTTTCCAAAACGGACATGCGCAGGGGAATCTCCCCCGACTAGGCTATTATAAGCAAGGCGAGGCATCCTGTCAAGTTTTTTCCTTGGCAGAGAGATAAGATTTTTCTATCCTTGATACGCTGACGATGAATCAGTGTATCATTTTCCTGTAAATCTAAGTGTTTACTCATAAGATAATAGGTAAAATATCTATATCGTAGAACGCACATCAGAGCGACTTTCTTGGCAGTGAAGAAGGCGTCGTGCCCAAGTGCAGGCACACAGGGCCGCGGCTTCACCCTCGTGGCGGAAGAAGTGCGAAAGCTTGCCGAGCAGTCGGAAAACGCCGCACAGGAAATCACCTCCCTCCAAAATACAACGATACCATTACTTATCACGACAATGCCTGAACTGTATGTCCCCAAGCCAAAATGCGCGTTCCTCATCATGTGCCCGTGCAAGACGCGCGCCGTTGACCGCTCCTTTCATCAATGCTATACTTCGTATTAAGTTTACGAAAGAACAGGTGACGACCATGAGCCTCGATGGATTTTCCACACAGCCCTTAGTCAGGGAACTGCGCGCCGCGCTTCTAGGCGGACGCATCGACAAGATCACGCAGCCGACGAAAGCCTCCATCTTCCTGAGCATACGCCAGCCTGGCAGGAATCACCTGCTGCACATCGCGGCAAGCCCGCAGGCAAGCGCCGTCTTCCTCGCGACGAAGCCGCCCGAGAATCCAGCTGAACCGCCGCTCTTCTGCATGGTTCTGCGCAAGCAGCTCGAAGGAAGCCGCATCGCCGACATCCGCCAGCACTCGCTCGACCGTATCCTCTGCTTCGACTTCGACTCCCTCGCGGCCGGCGGCAAGATTGTCACGAAGACCCTCATCGTCGAGCTCATCGGCAAGTACAGCAACATCATCCTTGTGCAGGACGGCGTCGTCATCGACGCTCTCAAGAAAGTCGGCAGCGCGAACAGCCGCACGCGCCTCATTCTTCCCGCACGCGAATACGCGCCGCCGCCCGCCCAGGAAAAGCTCGACCTGCGCACCGTGAAGCCCGACATCATCGTCGAACGCCTCGCACAAGATGAGGAAGCGACACTCGGCAAAGGACTTTTGAACGTCTGTCTGGGCTTCGGCCCGGTGAGCACCCGCGAGGTCATCTTTTCTGCCGGATTGCCCGAGAAGATGAGCTGCGCCGACTTGGACGCAAAGGACAAGGAAGCGCTGCAGCGCGCCCTCGCTGAAGTCTATGCTGCCTGCATAGAGGAAGAAGCTGCGCCCAGTCTCACCCTTGACAAGAACAACAAGGTGCTCGCGACCTCGCCCTTTCCTCTCCATTACTTCCCGGCAGAAAGCACGCAGCTCTCCTTTCCCACGATCAGCGCGATGCTCGAAAAAGCCACGCAGCTTGCGGGAGCCTACACACCACCCGAAAAAGATCGCCTGAAGAAATTCGTCAAGACCGAGCTCACGCGTGCCGAAAACAAGCTCGGCATCCTGCAGGAAGAGCTTCGCCAAGCAGAAAACGCCGAGGACTACAAAATCTTTGGCGACAATCTCATGACGTATGCGCATCTCTACGAAGACCACGCCGACGCCTCGCTGACCGTCGACAACATCTACAGCGAAGCGGGCGAAAAGATCACGCTGAAACTCGACCAGAGATTGACGCTCAGTCAGAACATGCAGGCGTTCTACCACAAGTACGACAAGCTCAAGCGTGCGCAGAAGCTGCTCGACGGGCAGATCGCACTCTGCGAGGAGAACATCCGCTACCTCTCCAGCGTCGAAAGCTCCCTCGCCGCCTCCTCGACACTGCCCGAAATCGAAGAGATCAAAGATGAACTGATTCAAAGCGGCTTCCTCAAGGAGAGCACGAAAAAAAAGCGGCAGGACAAGCCTTCCGCTCCCTTTCGCTTCGTGGCCGAGGACGGCAAGAGCATCCTCGTCGGCAAAAACAATTACCAGAACGACCGCCTGACCTTCCACACGGCGGCGCCCGACGACATTTGGCTGCACGCCAAGGACATCCCCGGCTCGCACGTCATCCTGCGCCTCTCGGGCGAAGAGCCGAGCGAAGAGAGCCTGCACCACGCCGCCCTCCTCGCCGCACACTTCAGCAAGGCGCAGGATTCCTCGAACGTTCCCGTCGACTACACCTACCGGCGCTATGTGAAAAAGCCCTCCGGCTCACGTCCGGGCTTCGTCATCTTCACGCACCAGAAGACGCTTTATGTGACGCCTTCAGCAGAAGACGCGGCAAGGCTGCTTCCCGAAGAGCGCTGACAGCCGCCCGCTTCAGCGCTTGCCCGTCGAGCCGAAACCTCCCGTACGCACTTCTCCCGTGCCCGCCTCGTCATCATCGGCGACGAGATACTTATAGAAGATGCCCTGCGCGATGCGCATGCCCTTCTCCACACGAAAATCCGCCGTGCCAAGATTCAGGATCGCCACCATGATATGCCCCTCGTTCTCCTCGTTGTCGTAGTAATCCGCGTCGATGATTCCCTGCGCATTGACGAGCATGAGCTGATGCTTGAGCGAGATTCCCGAGCGGATGTGCAGTCCGAGATACTCATCCTTCTGCATGTACGCCTTGAGTCCCGTCGGCACGACCGTCACCTTGCCGCACGGCAATACGCAGTCCTCCGCCGCCGCGAGATCGTATCCTGCGCTCGCCGCCGTCTTTCTCTGCGGCAGGGAAAGCCCCGCCGCTTCATACGCCTTGATGATTTCAAATCCACGCTTTCGCAAAGTATTTCCTCCTAAGATCTTCAGATCTTCGCCGCGTCACGAAGAAGAGCCTTCCCCCTCTGCGGGAGAAGGCTCTTCTTATTTTTCCGCCTCGCCGGCCGACGCAAGCTTCGTCGCCGCGATCGTCGATATGGCGTGCTTGTAAACAAGATTCTGCTTGCCCGCCACCTCAAGAATCACCGTGAAATTGTCGAAGCCCTTGACATATCCCTTCATCTGGAAGCCGTTGAGCAGATGGATGCTGACTGCTCGGTTCTCCTTGCGCATCTGATTGAGAAAATTATCCTGTAGGTTCAGCGGTTTTACCGGCATGGAAAGACCTCCTTATATCCGTACAAATTTTTTCCAGCAGCAGCTCTTCCCCCTGCGACGCCGCATACCAATGTACATACGGCATCTTACGAAACCAAGTGAGCTGGCGCTTTGCGAAATGGCGCGTCGCCTTCTTGATTTCCGCTGCGGCAAGCGGCAAGTCCATGCTTCCCGCAAGATAGGCAAGCATCTCGCGATAGCCGATGCCCTTCATCGCCGGACAGTCACGAGGCACGCCCTCCGCCAGGAGAGAGCGCACCTCGTCGGCAAGGCCTGCCTCCAACATCGCATCGACACGTTCCTCGATACGTGCATAGAGCTCTTGCCGCTCGCGCCGCAGTCCGATGACATAGGCGTCGTAGGCAAGCTCCCCGCCTGCCGCCTCGCGCTGCTCGGAGATATGCTCGTTTCCCAAGGAAGCGACCTCCAAGGCACGCACGACGCGGCGGAAATCGTTGATATGCAGACGAGCAGCCGCCTCCGGATCGGCTTCCTGCAAAAGGCCATGGACAAACGCCTTGCCCTTTTCCTGTGCCAGCCTCTCAATCTTTTCACGATAGGCGCGATCGCCCGAAGTCTCGTTGAAGACGTACCCTTCCAGGAGCGACTTGATGTAAAGCCCCGTGCCGCCGACGACGAGCGGCAGCTTGCCGCGCGCGGCGATGCGCCCGATCTCCTCTCGCGCGAGGCGCTGAAAGTCCATGACGTTGAACGACGCCCCGGGCGCGAGAATGTCGATGAAGTGATGCGGCACGGCACTCAGCTCTTCTTTCGTCGGCTTCGCCGTGCCGATGTCGAACCCCCGATAAAAGAGCATCGAATCGCCCGAGATGATTTCCGCATCAAGCCGTCGGGCAAGCGCAAGGGAAAGCGCGGTCTTGCCGACCGCCGTCGGCCCTATGAGGACGACGAGCCGCGCCTTCTTCATGCAAGCTCCAACGTACCGCCCGGCTCTACGATATGCACGGCGGCACGCGTCATGCCCTCCGTCACTTCCTTGTACCGCCCCGCTTCCTGCGCGATGACGGGCCAAGTGTTGTAGTGGATCGGTATGACGTTCTTCGTGTTGAGCCACTGTGCGGCAAGAGCCGCATCCTCAAGTCCCATCGTATAATTGTCGCCGATTGGAAGAACCGCGTAATCGAGCGGATCCTTCTGCCCGATGAGCTTCATGTCGCTGAAAAGCGCCGTATCGCCGGCAAAGTAGACGTTGATGCCGCCGATCTGGATGACGTAGCCGCAGGCGATGCCGCCCGCGACGCCCGAGCTGTGCAGCGCCATCGTCATGCGCACCTTGCCGAAGGGCAGCTTGACCGAGCCGCCGATGTTCATGCCGTGCGTCTTGATGTCGCTCTCCGCCTGCAAACAGACGTCGAGAACCTCCGGAATGCCCAAGACCATCGCGCCCGTGCGCTTGGCGATGGCAGGCGCGTCGCCGAGATGATCGCCGTGCGCGTGCGTCAGCAAGATGTAGTCGCACTCCACCTCATCCGCCTGAATCGCAGCGAGCGGATTTCCCGTGAGGAACGGGTCGGTCAGAACCTTCGACGTGCCGTCATCGAGCAAGAACGAAGCGTGCCCGTAATACGTATACTTGATCATCGCATTTGACTCCTCCCATTTTAGTCGAGCACAAAAAATCTATATATTGTATAATTAAACAAAAAAATTGAAAAACCTTCCTACAAACGGAAATGGAGGAGGAAAAACATGCGCTCCCATGAATTTTCCCTGCCGCAGGGCACGATCGCGTTCTCTCGGGCGCTTCCCGCACATATCTGCACCTTGGTCACAGGAGGTCGTCCGCCCGCCGCCGACTGGCTGCAAAGGGCGCGGCGCGGCAAGCTCTGGGCGATCGACCACGGCGTCGACCTCTGCCACGCGATGAAATGCGTGCCCGACTTCCTGCTTGGCGACGCAGACAGCGCCTCGCCCGCCGCCTGGTCTTGGGCGCTCGCCGAAGGCGCCCCCTGCGAGCGCTTCGATGTCAAGAAGGATCTCACGGACACGCAGCTCGCACTTGTCAAAATCAAGGAGAAATCCCTCGACACGTTTCTCCTGCTCACGGGGGCTTTCGGCGGCCGCTTCGATCACGCCATGAGCACGCTCTTTTCCTGCGCCTTCAGCGGCATCCCGATGATTCTGGCAGACGAGCAGGAAGCGTGCTTCTTCCTGCACGAAAAAGACAGCCTTTCCTTCACGGCAAAACAAACGCCCAAGGCCATCTCTCTCCTCGCCTTGGGCGGCGAATGTCGCGGCATCTCTCTATCGGGAACACAATGGCCGCTCAAAGGCGCCGTCCTGCGCCAGGAAGAACCCTACGCCGTGAGCAACGAACTGGCGGAAGGAAGCTCCTCCTTCCGCGTCAGCCTGCAAGCGGGCACGCTCGCCGTCTATCTCTACTGGCAGTGACGCCGAAAGCCGCGGCGCACGCCGGCCGCCTCATAGAGCACAAGGGCGGCGGCGGTCGCCACGTTGAGCGATTCCGCCTTGCCGAACATCGGGATAAAGAGCTTCGCCTCGGCCATCCGACGAACCTCGTCCGACACGCCGTTGCCCTCGTTGCCGAAAGCGAGCGCGAGCCGGCCGCTGTAATCCGCCGCATAGTACGGCTGTGCCGCCTCGTCGAGATCGGCAGCCAAGAGCCGCACGCGTCCCTGCTGCAGGAACTCGCACAGCGCCGTGCGAGACACGTTCCGCACGACGGGCACATGAAAGACCGATCCCATGCTTGCGCGAACCGCCTTGGCAGAAAACACGTCGATCGTATCCTCCAGACAGACGACGGCATCCGCGCCCGCCGCATCCGCCGTGCGCACGATCGTTCCCGCATTGCCCGGATCCTGCACGCCATCGAGCACGACGACGTGCATTTCCTGCCGCATAGGAAGAGCCGCAAGACTCGCGCCCCGCTCTTCCAGTACAAGCAAAATGCCCTGCGGCGCATCGGTATCGCTCGCCTTCTTATAGACCTCGGGCGTCACCTCGGCGAGCGGGCAGCCGAGGGACGCAAGCCGCGCGAGGATGCGCTCTGTGCGCTCCTCCCGCGCCGCCTCGGCTGTGACGAGGCAAAAGCGCGTCGTCCAGCCCGCCTCCGCCGCCATCTCGACGAGCCGCACACCCTCGGCGACGACGACGCCTTCTTCCCTTCGCCGCCTGGCATTCTTCAAGCTCGCAAGCCACTTGATCCTCTTATTCTGTGCGCTCTCGATCTTTTCCATCGTTCCTCCGCGGAAATTGTAGATATTATACGCACGAACATCCACTTTCATGACATTGTGCGCCGCCCTTACAGAAAGTTCCCCGAGCAGTCTGCACCCTTCGAGTTTGACTTCTTGGCTTTCATAAAAAAAGAGGAGCTGTGGAAAGCTCCCCTTTCGTCATCTTCTTACTGATTTTCCTTGGCAATGGCGACGAGCTGGGCAAACGCCTTCTCATCGTGCACGGCAAGATCGGCAAACATCTTGCGGTTGACCTCGACGCCGGCCTTCGTCAAGCCGTTGATGAGACGGCTGTAGGAAATGCCGTTCATGCGTGCAGCCGCATTGATGCGGGCGATCCAGAGCTTGCGGAACTCGCCCTTCTTCGCGCGGCGATCACGACGCGCATAGTAGAGCGCCTTCATGACCGTCTCGTTCGCCTTCTTGAACTGCTTGCTCTTTGCGCCGCGATAGCCCTTGGCGAGCTTCAAAATCTTCTTATGGCGGCGATGCGCCGTAACGCCGGATTTTACTCTTGGCATATCTTATTCCTCCATTATCTTCGCTCGAATCTTACTTGTTCAGCATATCGCGCACGCGCCTGTGGTCAGCGGCGGCGACAAGCGTAGCCTTGCGCAGGTTGCGCTTGCGCTTCCTCGTCTTCTTCTCAAGGATATGGCTCTTGAACGCCTTGTTCCGCTTGAACTCACCGGAACCCGTTATCGAAAAGCGCTTGGCAGCGGCTCTGCGTGTCTTTACCTTTGGCATGTTTATTTTCCTCCTTTAGTCTGCGCCTTCGGGGCGAGAATCATCGTCATATTCTTGCCCTCCAGCTTCGCATCGCGCTCGATGGAAACGAGCTCCTTGAGCCGGTCGGCCACCTTGTTCAAGACCTCTCGGCCAAGCTCCGGATGCGACAATTCGCGGCCACGGAACATGATCGTGACCTTGACCTTGTTTCCTTCTTCCAGAAAGCGAAGAGCATTCTTGAGCTTCACGTCGAAATCATGCTGCTCGATGTTCGGGCGCAGCTTGACCTCCTTGATCGTGACGATCTTCTGCTTCTTCTTCGCCTCCTTCTCCCTTTTTTGCTGCTCGTAACGGTACTTGCCGAAATCCATGATGCGGCAGACAGGAGGCTTCGCTTTCGGCGCAACCTCGACGAGATCGAGATGCTGCTCCTCCGCCATGCGCAAGGCATCGCGTGTCGCCATGATGCCGAGCTGCTCGCCGGACGCGCTCGTGACGCGTACCTCGCGAATGCGGATTTCTTCGTTGATTCTTAAAGAGTCCCTGCTAATGGGAAAACACCTCCTGGTGAACGAGCAAATAAAAAGGGCGGCAGACGCCACCCCTTCCTTTGCAAAACCTGCATATAAGACCCGCTCGACGCATGTCGGCAGGTGAGAAGCGGCGGCCTCTTCTTGAATTACTTGCCTATATTATCATATCAATGCACCGTACGTCAAGGGATTTTTCAAAACACCGCTTTTACCCCGAAATATGTTAGAGGAATTTCATATAATATGCAGAATATACTCTATGTAAAAAGCTTTATGGAGGGATTTTACATGAATATGACCTACAAGCTGCACCTGGGTACGTTTTGTATGCTTCTTGCTTTATTTTGCTGCCATACGCATGACGGTTACGCCGCTGTGCCTCCTACAGAGTATGCCATTTGGGACAGGATTCCTGGCGAGGCATTCGTCGAAGCAAGACTTGAGGCAACCGCCCCCATCAACCTATACGATTCCCCGCGAGGAAATACGGTCATCAACTCTGTAGCTGCCGGCGAAATCGTCAAGCGAGTTTCCTGCGTAGTTTATACGCATCCACAAAAGCATCCCGTACGGGTGCTGCGGACGTTGCGAAGCTACAAAAAGCAAGGCGCCAGCACAATTGTCCCCGATGGATTGATCCTGCAGCCTGGCTCCTACGTCTATCTTTTGATGTACACGGGAGAAGGCACCTATATCGGCTGGTACAACGGAGAAGAAGCTTGGTGGCTAAACGGTTCCACTATCCGAAATTTCTCCGATCGGGCTTCCCAGCAAGCATGGGGAGAATATATCGGCGAAATGACATCACGCAATCTTTCCATCGAGGCATGGTACTGCCTTCGCAAGAGTGATGGGACGACAGGCTGGACAATGGTTGCTCAAAACGGAGACTTCTCTTATGAGCATCTAAAGATACGTCGGGATTGAGGAATTCTCAGGAGGAATGCAAAATGAAACGATTTTTTCTCATGGCTTTGCTCGTATCTGCAGCCATTCTGCTGCCATCATACGTCTGCGAGGCAAAGGACGTCTGGGTCGACCATTGGAATTCAGAGGACGTCGATATCTACGTTATGGATGATACGCTTACAACTGGTTCATCCGACAGCATAAAATATTTCAAGGTATCTACCAAGGAGGTGCGAAACGGAGAGCTGATCCGTATCGTCCATTGGAATTTCATCAAATACAAATCGGATATGTGGAGATATGAAACAAGCACTATGCGAGGAGACCATACGACGGTCGTCCTCCCCAGGAATCAGGTCTTCGAGTTTTGCATGGATTCCTTAGGTTGGTCATATTACATCAAGGGATACTGGTACTATTGAGACCACCGCTCTCGAACGCACGAATTTCTCCCCAATATGACAAATCCCGCCTGTTCAGAATACGATCTGCAACAGGCGGGATTTGTCATGCTCAAAGCGCACGATGCGGGAATTGCGGAAATTATTGCGCCTCCATCCCCAGCCACTTCGCAACTCCTTGTGGAGACGGTTCAATAGCCGTATCCAACTGCTCGACCAACGCTGGATATTCCTCTGCCGAAACATCGCTAAGAAATATCGTCTCAAGATATGCAGAAGCGCGTGAGCTGCCGACGTAGACGAGTCGTTGGCAGGTCGGTTTCACGAGCTTCGACACATGCACATCCACGAGGAGGACGGCCTTCGCCTCCAGTCCCTTGTAGCGACGCACCGTCGTGAACCAAACCTTTCCCTCCGCCGGCTGATGCGCGAGAGGAATCCCGGCGAGCGACGTCACGCCTGCGAGCATACTCTTTTCCAGCGTGCTCACCGTAAGGATCACGATGTCCTGAATTTCCAGCTTCTCCTCGCTCTTCATACGGCGTACGAAATCGGCGGCGGCCGCCGCAAGCGCTTCTGCATCGGGAACGAATACGGCACGAGGCTTGTTGCCATGGATGGCATTGAGATAATTCTTGTGCCTACCCGAAAGGAAGCTCTGCACCGTACGCCCGATCTCCGCCGTATTGCGGCAATTGCGATAGAGAACGAGCCGGCAGTCCATATGCGCGTCGATCCACTCTGCCGCCGTCTGCTGCGTCTGCCCTGTCGAACGGCGCGAAATGATCGTCTGCCCGCGATCATAAAACAGGTAGAACGCTCCGTTATGAAGTTCAGCCAAAAGCGCGAGATGTTCGAGCAATGCGCTCGGGAAATCCTGTGCCTCATCGATGACGATGTTCGGATACTCCCACAGTGTATCATCAAATTCATTCTGAAAGAACTCTTCGAACTCGCGCAGTACCGTCGTGAGCGGCAGATTCCGCCCCGCCATCAACTCCTCCGCCAACGTGCGCTCATTGTGGATCATGATCTGCGAATCCCAGTGACAGGAGCGCAGCCGCTCAAAAAGAAACTCATTGAAACAAAGGTAGAGCACCTTCTGTCCCTCACGCGCCAGCATGCGCGCCTTCTCCGCCGCCAGCAGGCTCTTGCCCGTGCCCGCCGCGCCGTGAATCGCCGCCGTTCGCTGATCAGTCAGATACTCCAAGAGCGCGAACTGCGCATTCGTCAGACGCGCCGTCGATTGCTCGACCGCCTGCGACGCGGCAGAAACCGTCTCCACGATGCGGAACACGGGCTGCAATGTCTGAATGACCTGTCTGAACACGCTCGGCGACTGCACGCGCTCAGGAATGCGGAACAACTTGCGCCAATAGCTGTAAATCTTCTCCAATTTCGCTTTCGGCTCACGCAAATCGCCCGCGTCGAGGATGATGTCGCGCGGCGACTCCAACGGCAAAGGCTTGCCTTGAGGAATCTCCACGGAGGTGAACCAAACTGCCTTGGCCACGAGAGGCACATACTGCGGCGTCCTTTGGCGCAACTCCGCAAGGATGCACTGACAGCTGTTCTCCGCCTGCTGAAACGGATAGATGACCTTCCGCTCGCCCGTGCGGCGGTTCGTCTGCTGCCATGCTCCATCTTCGTAGGCAATCCCGCCCGCCTTCACCTCGATGGCGAGGATGCCGTGTTTCGGATGCAGAACGACGAAATCCGCCTCCCCCTGCGGCGCCGTACGCACGCCGTCTCCCAGCCAGCAGTAAGAGTGAAACACCGTATAGTCATCCCCGAGCGTTTCCAACGCACGGTAAGCCTGCCGCTCCCCCTCGCTCCCATGAAAATCCCCCGCAAATGCAGGATAAAATCGTGCCATCGCCGCCCCTCCTCATCTTGATGTTCACTTTCATAGTATGTACTGCCGTAGGCATTGTCAACCCCAATTGTCTCCTTTGTGATTGCGATTGCACCGTTTAGAGAAATCACAGAAAAAGCATTTTAGGAATACTTCAATCGAATTACTTCTGCCGGCTGAAAATTTTCTATAGCTGTTCTATTTACTATTGCAATTAACCTTGAAGTTTCGCGTAGTTTTGATAGAACGTTTCTTGGACATGCAGGATGCTCCTCTCGGCCTTGTTTTCTGTCAAAACATTCTCCCACAGGTTCTTCTTCCTGTCCTTTTTATGTGTCCAATTTCATTTTACAATTAACCATAAGCTCTGCACTTTCGATAGAATTCAACAGCAAAAAAAGGAGTGCCGACAGCGACACTCCTTTTTTTGCCGTTGAGATGCACGATTCGATACAACGTGCCCAGCAAGGGGCTTGCCCATCAATCGAGCCGAATCTCTTTCTTCTTCAACTCTTCCTGCTTCTTACCTTCCTCATCAAGCAGCGCTTTCGCTTTTTCGAGCTGCCACGCGACCTGGCTGTACGAAGTGCCGCCGAGGGAATTGCGGTTCTTTACGCAAGTTTCAGGACGAATGGCGTCTTTTATGTCCGCTTCGAAGAGGTCGGACAGGGCGTGGAATTCCTCCATGCTCATGTCTTCGAGCCACTTGCCCTGCTCGATGCAAAGATGCACGGCGCGTCCTGCGACGGCGTGCGCTTTTCTGAACGGCATGCCTTTCTTCACGAGGTAGTCGGCAAGGTCGGTGGCGTTGGAGAAGTCTTCCGTGACGGCGCGTTTCATGACGTCGCCTTTGACCGTCATGCCGCGCAGGAGCGCTGTGTAGACGGCGAGGCTGAATTTCACCGTGTCGATGGCGTCGAACACGCCTTCCTTGTCCTCCTGCAGATCCTTGTTGTAGGCGAGCGGCAGACCCTTGACGATCGTGAGCATCGCCATGAGGTGGCCGATGACGCGTCCCGTCTTGCCGCGCACGAGTTCGGAGACGTCGGGATTCTTCTTCTGCGGCATCATCGAAGAGCCTGTGCAGTGCGCGTCGTCCAACTCAATGAAGGAGAACTCGCGCGAGCACCAGAGGATGATTTCCTCGGAGAGTCGCGAGAGATGCACCATGAGGATGGAAGCGGCGGAGAGGAACTCCATGATGTAGTCGCGGTCACTGACGGCATCGAGGCTGTTCGTGTAAATGGCATCGAAGTGAAGCTCCTTCGCCACGAACTCGCGGTCGATGGGGAACGTCGTGCCCGCAAGCGCACCCGCGCCGAGCGGCATGATGTCCGCACGCTCGTAAACGCCCAGGAAGCGTGAGAAGTCGCGTGCGAGCATGGAGAAGTAGGCGAGCATGTGATGCGAGAAGAGGATCGGCTGCGCACGCTGCAAGTGCGTGTATCCTGGCATGATCACGTCGGGATAGCGCTCCGCCGTCTCGACGAGCGCACGCTGCAGGTCAGCGATGTAGCCGAGCACGGCGAGTGTCTGCCCGCGCACATAGAGGTGCGTGTCGAGCGCGACTTGGTCATTGCGGCTGCGCGCCGTGTGCAGTCTGCCGCCCGCCTCGCCGATCACGTCGGTCAGGCGCTTCTCGACGTTCATGTGAATGTCTTCGAGCGCGACGGAAAAGTCGAAGTCACCGTGCTCGATTTTTTGCAGAATGTCGCGCAGCCCGGAGATGATGGCATCTTTATCCGTTTCCGCGATGATGCCGCACTTGGCGAGCATCTTCGCGTGCGCGATGCTGCCCGAGATGTCTTCGCGGTACATGCGCTTGTCGAAGGAAATCGATGCCTGGAAATCGTTGATCATCTCGTCCGTGCTCTTGGAGAAACGACCGCCCCAAAGCTGTTCGCTCATTTCTTCCCCGCCTTTTCCTGCATGAGGGCACGCACCTTCAATGGCAGGCCGAAGAGGTTGATGAAGCCCGTCGCGTCGGACTGGTCGTAGACCTCGTCGCGCTCAAAGGTCACGAACTCCTGACTGTAGAGCGAGTACGGCGACTTCGAGCCGGCGCTGATGATATTGCCCTTGTAGAGCTTTAGGCGCACCGTGCCCGTGACGCTCTCCTGCGTGCTGTCGACGAACGCCTGCAGCGCTTCCCTGAGCTGGCAGAACCACATGCCGTCGTAGACGAGCTCGCCGAAGCGGATGGCGACGCCTTCCTTGTAGTGGTACGTCGCGCGGTCAAGGCACAGGTACTCAAGCTCGCGGTGCGCGTAGTAGAGGATCGCTCCGCCGGGATTCTCGTAGACGCCGCGTGACTTCATGCCGACGAGGCGATTCTCGCATATATCCGTGATGCCGACGCCGTTTCGCGCACCGATCTCGTTGAGCTTCGTCAGAAGTTCGACCGCGCCGAGCTTCTCGCCGTTGACGGCGACGGGAATGCCCTTCTCGAAGTCAACCGTGACATACTCGGGCTTGTCGGGTGCGTCCTCGGGAGCTTTCGAGATTAGGAACATCTCGTTCTTCGGCTCGTTCCACGGATCTTCGAGGTCGGAACCTTCGTGCGACAGGTGCCAGATGTTGCGATCCATGCTGTACGTCTTGTTTTCCTCGGCGACGGGGATGCCGTGCTTCTTAGCGTATTCGATTTCCTCCGTGCGCGCGCCAAGTTCCCATTCGCGCCACGGGGCGATGATCGTGAGGTTCGGCGCGAGCGCCTTGATCGTAAGCTCGAAGCGCACCTGATCGTTGCCCTTGCCCGTCGCACCGTGCGCGATGGCGTCTGCCCCTTCTTCCTTCGCAATCTCGACGAGACGCTTGGCGATCAGGGGACGCGCGAACGATGTGCCCAAGAGGTACTTGCCTTCGTAGACCGCCTGCGCCTTGAGCGTCGGCCAGACGTAGTCTTCGAGAAATTCCTGCGTGAGGTCTTCGACGTATGCCTTCGACGCGCCGGACTTCAGCGCCTTGTCATGCACGGGAGCGACCTCGTCGCCCTGCCCGATGTCGACGCACACCGCGATGACCTCGCAACCGTCATAGTTCTCCTTGAGCCACGGAATGATGACGGAGGTGTCAAGACCGCCCGAATATGCGAGTACAACTTTCTTCACTTTTGCCTTTGCCATGAAAAACAGCTCCTTAAAACATTTTATATCAAGGAAGCACTGATAAATTCAGCGTCTCCTTAAGAATACGCGCTTTCATAAAATTTTCCTGCCGGGATTGCAGATAAGATAAAGTCAGTCCGCCATCAGAAGCGCCATGATCGCCTTCTGCGTATGCAGGCGGTTCTCCGCCTCGTCGAAGATGACGTCGGAGAATGCTTCCATAACGTCGTCCGTGATCTCCTCACCGCGATAGGCGGGCAGGCAATGCATGACGATGGCGCGTTTGTCAGCGGCGGCGAGCAGGTCGCCGTTGATCTGGTACGGTACGAAAATTTTCTTGCGCTCCTCGTGCTCCGCCTCCTGCCCCATGCTCGCCCATGTGTCTGTCACGAGGATGTCAGCGTCCTTCGCCGCTGCAAACGGGTCGGTCACGAGCGTGATGCTCGCGCCTGTCTCCTTCGCATCTTCCTGCGCCCTCTGCGTCACCCCTTCATCGGGCGCGTAGTCTGCAGGCGTCGCGGCGACGAAGTTCATGCCCGTCTTTGCCGCCGCATACATCAGAGAATGCGTCATGTTGTTGCCGTCACCGACGTACGCCATCTTCAGCCCTTTGAGATTCTTGCCCTTGTGCTCGCGAATCGTCAAGAGGTCGGTCAGCGCCTGGCACGGATGGAGGAAATCGGTCAAGGCGTTGATTACGGGAATGTCGGCATACTTGGCGAACTCCTCCACCTTCTCATGCTCGAAGGTACGGATCATCACGCCGTCGAGATAGCGCGAGAGGACGCGAGCCGTATCCTTGATCGGTTCGCCGCGCCCGATCTGCAAGTCGCGGTTCGAAAGGAAGAGTGCCTGCCCGCCGAGCTGAAACATGCCCGTCTCAAAGGAAACGCGCGTCCTCGTCGAGGATTTCTCGAAGATCATGCCGAGCGTCTTGCCCGCGAGAACGCGGTGCTCTATGCCCGCCTTCTGCATCGCCTTGAGTTCTTCGGCAAGCGCGAGAATCGACTCGACTTCCTCAGAGGACAGATCATGGATGGAAAGTAAATCCCTGCCTTTTAACATACGTTTTCCTCCCTTCAGCCTTTGGCGTACTTCGCCAGAATCGGCTCCAAGATCGCACAGAGCTCGTCGATATGCGCTTCCTTGACAATCAACGGTGGCACGAAGCGCAGGACATTTCCTGCCGTGCAGTTGATGATCGCGCCGTGCTCCAAACATTCGTTGACAATGCCGCGTCCCTCTATGGAAAGCTCCATGCCGAGAAGAAGCCCCATGCCGCGCACTTCCTTGATGAGAGCCGGATACTTCTTTTGAAAGCCTTCGAGCTTTTCACGGAAATACGCGCCGACCTTGTCGACATGACCCAAGATGCCCTCTTTCTGCACCGTGTCGAGCACGACGTTCGCCGCCGCGCACGCGAGAGGATTGCCGCCGAAGGTCGTGCCGTGGTCGCCCGCATGGAACGCCCCCGCCACCTCATCCGTCACGATAAACGCGCCGATGGGCACGCCGCCCGCAAGCCCCTTGGCAAGAGTCACGATATCGGGCTGCACGCCGAAATGCTCGTAAGCGAACATCTTGCCCGTGCGCCCCATGCCGCATTGAATCTCATCGAAGATCAAGAGTGCGCCGTGCTCGTCGCAAAGCTCGCGCACGCGCTTCAAGTATTCTGCCGTGGGCACATGGACGCCGCCCTCGCCTTGAATCGTTTCGAGCATGACGGCGCACGTCTTCGCGCTCATCATCTTTTCCAGCTCTTCGATATTGCCGTAATGCACATAGTCGAATCCCGCCGGCAGTGGGCCAAAGCCTTCATGATACTTCGGCTGCCCCGTCGCCGTCAATGTCGCGAGCGTGCGTCCGTGAAAACTGTGCCACGCCGTGATGATCTGCGACTTTTCAGGATCTTTTGCGTGCGCATACTTGTGCGCGACCTTGATTGCGCCCTCGTTCGCTTCCGCGCCCGAGTTGGCGAAAAACGCCTTGCCGAGTCCTGTAAGGCGCACGAGCCTTTCCGCTGCATCCGCCTGCGCCTGCGTGTAGTAGAGATTCGAGCAGTGGATCATGCGCCCCGCCTGTTCGGCGATCGTCTCGACGAGCGGCGCATAGGCGTGGCCGAGCACGTTGACCGCGATGCCCGCGAGGAAGTCGATGTACTTCTTGCCGTTGTTGTCGAAAACGTAGACGCCCTCGCCGTGGTCGAGCACAATCTTGTAGCGGTTGAACACGGGCAGGTAGCCCGCTGCGTCCTTCGCGTAGATTGCTTCATCTGTTTCTCTCATAATTTCCCCCGCTTTTCCATGCGCCGTCACTTCACGACCTGCGTACCGATACCCGCCGAGGTGAAGATTTCCAAGATGATGGAGTGGCCGAGCCTGCCGTCGATGATATGCGTCTTTGCCGCACCCGCATCGAGCGCCCTCAGGCACGCTTCCACCTTCGGGATCATGCCGCCCGTCAAGGTGCCGTCCTCGATATAGCGGCGCGCCTCGGCTGCCGTGAGCGTCGAGATGAAGGATGATTTGTCCTCATAGTCCTTGTAGACGCCCTCGACGTCTGTCAGGAGCAGGAGCTTCTCCGCCCCGAGCGCACCCGCGATCTCCGCCGCCACGTAGTCGGCATTGATGTTGTAACTCTCGCCGTCCGCACCGACGCCGATCGGCGCGATGACGGGGATGTAGTCGTGCGCGATGAGGTCTTGCAGGAGGCGCGTGTCGATTTTTTCAACCTGGCCGACATAGCCGATGTCCACCTTCCGGCTCTCTTCCCCTTCGTAGACCGTCGCGAGCTTCTTTTGCGCGCGGATGAGGTTCGCATCCTTGCCCGACAATCCGACAGCACTGACTCCGCGGCGATTGAGGAGCGTCACGATGTCGGAGTTGATCTTGCCGTCGAGCACCATCTCGGCGATCTCGACCGTTTCTTCATCCGTCACGCGCAGGCCGCTGATGAACTCCGTCTCCTTGCCGACCTTGCCGAGAAATCCCGTGATCTCAGGGCCGCCGCCATGCACGATGACGGGCTGTATGCCGACGTACTTCATCAGCGCCACGTCCTGCATGACCTTTTCCTTGAGCTCTTCATTGATCATGGCGTTGCCGCCGTACTTGATGACGACGGTCTTGCCATAAAATTCCTGTATATAAGGCAGCGCCTCGACGAGGATCGCCGCCTTGTCGTTTGCCGCAAACATCGCTTCACCGCCTCAGGTATGGTACTCGCCGTTGATCTTCACATACTCATAGGAAAAATCGCACGTCCAGACCGTCGCTTCGGCACTGCCCAAGCCCATCTCGACATCGATGACGATGTCATGCTGCCCCATGACCTTGCGCAAGGCGTCTGCATCGCAGGAAGCGCCCGTGCCGTTCGCATAGACGGGAATACCGCCGAACTTCACGACGGTCTTTTCCGGCGTCATGGGCACGCCCGCATAGCCGACAGCGCAGATGACGCGCCCCCAGTTCGGATCTTCACCGAAGAACGCCGTCTTGACGAGCGGCGACTTCGCGACGCTCATCGCGACCTGCTTCGCCGCATCGAAGGACTCCGCGCCCGTCACATGCACGGTCAGGAACTTCGTCGCGCCCTCGCCGTCCGCCGCAATGCGCTCGGAAAGCCCCGTGCAGATCTCCTTGAGCGTCCGATAGAAAATTTCGTAGTCAGCGTTCTTCTCCGTGATCTTCGCGTTGCCCGCCACACCGTTCGCAAGCACCGTCACCATATCGTTCGTGCTCATGTCGCCGTCGACCGAGATCATGTTGAACGTGACCTCGGTGATTTCGGAAAGAGCCTCCTGCAGAAGCTTGCTCTCGATTGCCGCGTCCGTCGTGATGAAAGAGAGCATCGTCGCCATATTCGGCTGGATCATGCCCGAGCCTTTGGCAATCGCGCCGAAGCGCACCTTCCTGCCGCCGATCTCGACCTCCGTCGAACACGCCTTGGAGTATGTGTCCGTCGTGATGATGGCATTACCAGCATCGACGCTGCCTTCCGTGGAAAGGCTTGCCACAGCATCCTTGACGCCCTGCTCTAGCTTGTCCATCGGCAGATTCACGCCGATGACGCCCGTCGAGGCGACGAGGACGTCATCCGCCACACAGCCGAGCGCCTTCGCTGCGATCTCCGCCGTATGTTTTGCATCCTTCATGCCTTGCTCGCCCGTGCAGGCATTCGCACAGCCCGCATTGGCCACGATGGCGCGCGCTTTTCCGTCCTCGACCGCCGCTTTGGAAACGTAGACGGGCGCCGCCGCCACGGCATTCTGCGTGAAGACGCCCGCGACGGCAGCCTCTTCTTCCGAGTAAATCACGGCGACGTCGAGGTTGCCGCTCTTCTTTATACCGGCCTTGACGCCCGCCGCCTTGAATCCCTTGGGAAATGTCACGCCTTTTTTTGCTGCTGTATCAGAAAACATCTGTATACCCTCCTGCATTACGGATAAACTGCGATATGATCCAGCCCGAGCTTCTCATCGAAGCCGCAGGCGATGTTGAAGTTCTGCACGGCCTGTCCTGCCGCCCCCTTGACGAGGTTGTCGATGGCGGAAAGGACGACGACGCGACGCGTCCTCTCGTCGATATGCCAGCCGATGTCGCAGAAGTTCGAACCGCGCACCGCCTTCGTCGCCGGATAGCCGCCGCGTCCGAGAAGCCGCACGAAGTATTCCTCGCCGTACATCGTTTCATACGCTGCATCGACCATATTGGGTTCGATACCTTCTTTCAACCGCGCGTAGCATGTCGCGAGGATGCCGCGCGACATGGGCACGAGGTGCGGCGTGAAGGACAGGATGCACGCTTCGCCCGAAAGCTCCGTCATCGCCTGCTCGATCTCAGGCGTATGGCGATGCGTAGCGACGCCGTACGCCTTGAAGCTGTCGTAAAGCTCGGGCAGAAGATTCGCCTGCTTCGCCGAGCGCCCCGCGCCCGATACACCGGACTTCGCGTCGACGACGATGCTCGCCATGTCGACGAGGTGATTCTTGGCGAGCGGTGCGAGCGCGAGGATACTCGCCGTCGTGTAGCAGCCTGCGTTGCCAATGATCTTCGCGCTGCGAATCGCCTCGCGATTGAGCTCCGCCAGACCGTAGACGCGCTCAGCATCCTTGTGTGTATGCTTGACTTTGTACCACGCTTCATAGACCGATGTGTCAGAGAAGCGATAGTCCGCGCCGAGGTCGATGATGCGCGTCTTCTCGCCTTCGAGCGCCTTGCCCGCCGCCATCGCATGACCGTGCGGCAGGCCGATGAAAACGAAGTCGCTGTCTCTGCCGATGCGCACGATGTCCTTCATGCTCTCAAGCTCTTCATCGTAAATGCCGCGAAGATGCGGATAGATGCTCGAAATCTTTTCCCCCGTATGGCTCTCCGACGTGATATGCATGACATCCGCCTGCGGGTGTTCGTAAAGAAGCCGCAGAAGCTCCGCCCCCGCGTAGCCCGTAGCTCCGATAATGCTCACTCTCATGTGCTCGACCGCCCCTTCCCGAATTCCTTTGTCGAACGGCGTTTATAATTATACATTTTATTGCATAATTATGCAATAGGTTTGGGAGATTTATCTTCTAAACAAATTGTATAATTGCTGTTTTGCGAAATGTATTCCAAAAAAGTACGGTATAATTTATAATAAAGACGAACATACTTTAAGGAGTCATCTTTATGTTGCAACCCAAAGTTACGGCAGTAAAACCATTGCCCGATTACAAGCTGCTTTTGGATTTTGAAACGGGCGAGAAAAAGATTTTTGACGTTGGACCATACATCCAAGGAGATTGGTATGGCAAACTGCGCGACATATCGGTATTTCATACCGTGCATATCGCTGGACATACCGTTGCGTGGGCCGATGGACAAGACATCGCACCGCATGAGCTTTATGACGATTCCGTGCCTGCCAACTGAGTGCATTCAAAAACCATCAAAGGAGGACGCTTCCGCCATCATGAAAAAAATCAAGCGGCTCTTGCGCTTTTCCCTCTTTCTCCTCACCGTTTTCTGTCTCGCCTTCCTCGTCACAGGCAGTGCGGCGATCTTTCGTCCCGCGTTCTTCGACTCCATGCCGAAGATGCAGGAAGCTCGCCGCCTCATCTTTCTGCGTGATGCGGTCGCTGAGCGCGTGCGTCAGCGCGAGCGCTATGTGACAATCGACGAGATGCCCGACTCGCTCCTCGACGCCGTTGTCGCCGTCGAAGACAGCCGCTTCTACTCACATCACGGCTTCGATCCCGAAGCGATCGCACGCGCGACGCTCGTCAATCTGCAATACGGACGCATCGAGGAAGGCGCGAGCACGATCACACAGCAGCTCGCCAAAAACCTCTTCCTGTCCGATGAGCAGTCCCTCGACCGCAAGCTGGAAGAAGCGCTGCTTTCGCTCGATCTTGAGATGCACTACTCCAAGGATGAGATTCTGGAGCTGTATCTCAACACGATCTACTTCGGCTCAGGCTTCTACGGCATACACGAAGCTTCTGTCGGCTACTTCGGCAGAGAGCCGCACGAACTCGACCTGCCCGAGACGTCAATGCTCGCAGGAATCCCCAACGCGCCTTCCGTCTATTCGCCCTACGTTGACTTCATGCTTGCAAAGAAGCGGCAGATCGTCGTGCTCGACGCCATGGTACGGACGGGCTGCATCTCGGAATCCGTCGCAGAATCCGCCAAAATCAAACCGCTCTACTTCGCACACTGACCGACAGGAGGCTTCTCACACTTCCTCGTCCTGACGAAAAAGAGCATCGCAACGCCCTGGAGGAGCCATGCGCCGCCAAGCATCATCAAGCCCATGCAGTTGTCCAAAAGGAAGTAGCCGCTGACGCTCATGACGCCCGTCACAAGCGCCATGGTCTTGAGCTTCGCCTGCCACGTCATGCCGTTGCCGTCGTTAAACGGGACGACGTATTTCTGATACAATTTGGTGGCGGCAAACCAACGATGGAGACGCTCCGAACTCTTGGCAAAGCAGAACGCCGCCAGAAGATAGAACGGCACCGTCGGCAACAGCGGTAAAACGATGCCCGCCGTGCCCAAGGCGAAGGCGGTCATGCCGACACCGAGCCAAAGATAGCGCATCAAGCGATTCGCTGAAATCATCCGATCTTCCTTTCTGTCCGTATTGTCCGTGCAGATTTTCAGCTGCACCCCGCCGCATAAAGAAGGGGCTGCCGCACAAGTCCGATCGACTTATGCGCAGCCCCCTTTCCTTTTATTTCTTTGCCTGTTCGTTGGCGGAGCGCTCGAAGTTCTTGTAGAACTGCTCCGACAGAGCCTTGTACGTTTCCGTATTCGCCTTCTGGCTTCTGTTCGCTACGATCTGATAGGTGTAGAGAAGCTCGTTCGTGCCCGAGCGGTAGACATCGAAGAAAAAGACGATGCGACTGTTGTTCGCGACTGTCAAGACGACATAAGCATCGGCATCGGCGGCCACGTTTTCCTTGTAGATCTTTGCGGCCTGGCGGCGGTCGAGCGACTTGATGTCAACGCCTGTATTCTTCTGAATGTCGGCGGCAACCATATCATAGGAAAGCACATAGCTGCGCGCCACATTGCTTGCCTCATACATTGAAGCGAGCAATTCTTCTTTCGTCGGAGCGTCCTTCGTCGGCGTGTAGAGCGGCGCTGCGAGAGCAAGACGCTTGACGCTGACAATGTCGGCGCCCTCCGGAATCGTAACCTTGTCGGAGTTGGCGAAAGCAACCTGCATGCCGAACACGGTCAGGCAGACGAAAAGCATGACTTGGACAATCTTCTTCATTGAATCTTCCTCCTTGACTCTTTCTCAATCGGCATGAGGTCACTGCAAAAGGTTGTGACTCTTCAGCGCCTTTTTCAACGGTTCCAGATGCTCAGGCTCCAGCTCGGAAAGCGGCATGCGCAAGTGCCCCGTCTTGTAGCCCATGAGGCGCATCGCCGTCTTGACGGGAATCGGATTGACCTCGGAGAAGAGCGCTTCGATCAGATCCATGTAGTCAATCTGAATCTTCGCTGCTTCCTCAACCTTTCCCTCGAAGTACAGACGGCACATATCGTGAGTCGCCTTCGGCGCGACGTTGGAAAGAACGGAGATGACGCCCTTGCCGCCGACGGAGAGGATCGGCACGATCTCATCGTCGTTGCCCGAATAGACGTTGAGCGAATCGCCGCAAGCCTTACGGATGCGCGCCACTGCCGCGAGGTTGCCGCTCGCTTCCTTCGTCGCGTTGATGCGCGGATGCTCGGCGAGACGGGCATACGTCGCGGGCAGAATGTTGACGCCCGTGCGCGACGGCACATTGTAGACGATGCTCGGGATATTGACATTGTCGGCAATCTTCGAGAAATGCTTGACAAGGCCTCCCTGCGTACACTTGTTATAGTACGGCGTCACGAGCAGCAGCCCGTTCGCCCCCGCCTTCTCCGCATACTGCGAAAGTTGGATCGCGTAGTTCGTATCGTTCGATCCTGTGCCCGCGATGACGGGGATGCGTCCGCCGACTGTCTCAACGACAAACTTGATGGCTTCCTTGTGCTCGGCATCGCTCATGGCTGCCGCCTCGCCCGTCGTTCCTGTGACGACGATGGCGTCCGTGCCGCCCGCGATCTGATCTTCGATGATGCGGCCGAACTCCTCGAAGTTCACGCCATCTTCCGTAAAGGGAGTGATGATGGCGACGCCCGCACCAGTAAAGATTGGTTCTTTCATTCCGAAGTCCCCCTTGATATTATCTCATTTGGAGAGAAACGCCGACGTGTGCAGCGTTTCTCTTCATTATGGCATGACAAGGGAAGAAAGTCAATCAGCCGCACTGCCCAGAGCGTGCAGAAGCCCGCCGAAAAGGCCTGCATTTTCCTTCAGTTTTTCTTCATTGCCGAAGACGCACAGGACATTTTCCTGCATGCAGGCGTCGACGACATCCGCCAGCGCGCGAATGTCCGCCTGCCGCGTCGCAAGAATCTCATCGCGCGACTTCTGACGATCGGCTTCCGTCACATGACGCAGGAAGCCATCCTGCGCGGCAAGTCCCTTGAGTTGCGGCGTCAGCGGCGCGTCGACCGTGCTGATCGTGCCGATGATGAACTTCACCATCTCGCGGTCGGACACGTCGAAGCCGCGTAAATAGTCCGCCGTCTTGTCGAAGACGTCGAGCGTTTCCCTGAGGTTCGGATCGCGGTACGAGCCGAAGAACAGGAAGCCGACGCGGCTGAACTGCGTAAATGCGCCATAGGCGCCGCCCTGCACGCGGATTTTCGTCCAGAAGTAGTCGTAGCGCAGGATCGTCTCCAGAACGCTCATGCTGCCCGTGTAGGAAAAGCCGAGGTGCAGGAAGTTCGCCGCCTTGCCCACATACTGCACGCGGCTCGACGACAGAATCCCCTCGTTCTTCGCACGCACATCAAAGTGATAGACCTGCGGCTCTGCCTTCGCCTGCGGCAGACGGCGGCAGAACTTTGCGGCCTCCTCAGCGAACGTGGCATATTCGGCTTCGGCGAGCGTCACGCCGATGGTCAAATTGCCCTTGGTAAAGACGAGCGGCAGAAGGCTCGCTAGCGTCTCGGAAAGCTCCTCGAAGCGCTCCTCGAAGTGATCGGTGAGGTCGGCGATGAAGCTATAGAAGGACAGCATCGCCTGCTCGTTGTAAGCGCCCGCCGGCGACAGATAAGACGCGATGCGTGCCGCCATGCTGCGCTGCGAGGCGCTCATGACGCGAGCCTCCATGACGGCGCGGCACTGTCCGCAAAGCTCCTCGATGCGCTTCTTGTCCGTGAACTTGCTCTCGGTCAGAACTTCCGCGAGAAACGAGAACAGTTCGGGCAATTTGCGTACGAAGGCGCGTGCACGCACGCGGAACATCGGCATGCAGGAATCTGGCTCGCCGTTTCGGACGGCGGCGGAATTTTCGTACGATATGCCGCCCGTATGGAGGTTCGAGAGATTCGACAGCTCGGCGTACGTATGGCTCTCTGTGTCAACCGCATCAAGAAGCTCGGTCAGCAAAAAGAGATACGGGATGTGCTCCTGTGGTACGCCCTGCGCATCGAAATAGAGGTTAACGTAGGCGATCTTGTTCGTGAAAATATCGCTGTGGAGCGCCTTGCAGCCCTCGATCTCGCGCTCGGTGAGCGGCAGTTTCTCCACTTCCCTGCGAATATCGGAGAGTTCAAGAAGAGGGATCGTCGCCAGGGCCTCCGCTGTCTCGGAGCTTTCCTGCCGTTCCTTCAGTCGTTTGTTCATCTCGATGATGCGCTCAATCTCCTCGTGCGTGAGCGCTTGCTTCTTCTTTTCCAGCGCTTCGGCAAGCGCCGTCTCGCGCTCAGAGGAAAGCGTCTTGCTCGGCTTGAGCACGACGAGCGAACGATGCGCATTCTTCACGAGGTACTTTTCCAAGACCTCTTCAAAGTAGCGCCCTTTGAGTCCTTCGCGCATCTTCTGAAAAAGCTCCTCATAATAGAGGTAGAGCGCAGGGTCGGCATCGTAGAGCCAGCTGTTCATGATCTTGATGTTGTAGACAAGCCCCTTGGGGAACGTGCCGAAGTCCGCCTCACGCGCCTTGAATTCGAGGCGGTTGATCGACGCTTCGAGCAGCGTCTTGTCGATGCCGTTCTCGATGAGGCCGCGCATCGCCTCTTCCGTCAGGCGGCAAAACTCCTCGGCGCGCTCGGCCTCCGAACTCGTGACGATGATGCTCAGGTAAGGCTGGCGCAGCGCATCCTCGAAGGAAGCGCTGACGTCCTTGCCGATCTTCGCGTCCATCAGCGCTTTTTTGAGGGGCGCGGCTTCCGTCTGCAGGAGAGCATGCTGCAGGATTTCAAGAGCGAGCATCGCTTCGGCATCATCCGCCTCTCCCACGAGCCAATTCAGCGCCAAGAAGGTTTTCTCCGACTCCTTCTCCCCCTCGCTAATGGAGTAAAAGTCCTCCTTGCGAGCCATATCACGGAAGGACTGCTGCAAAGCAATCTCGGAATGCGGCTCAATTCGGTCGAACGCGGCGAGATATTCGCGGTCGAGATAGGCGAGTTTTTCCTCAATGTCCATCGCGCCGTAGAGGTAGATATAGCTGTTCGACGGATGGTAGTAGCGACTGTGAAAGGCGCAGAAATCCTCATATGTCAGCGTCGGAATCGCATCAGGATCGCCGCCCGACTCGAAGCCGTACATCGTATCGGGATAAAGGGAGAGCATGATCTTGTTCTCAAGCACGTCATCGGGCGAGGACAGAGCGCCCTTCATCTCGTTGTAGACGACGCCGCTGTAGCGAAGCGGCTCTTCGGCATTGTCGATCTCGTAGTGCCAACCCTCCTGCTGGAAGATTTCAGGCGTCTCCTTCATCGAAGGATAAAAGACCGCGTCGAGATAGACATCCATGAGGTTCTGGAAGTCCTTGTCATTGCGGCTCGCCACAGGGTACATCGTCTTATCGGGAAAGGTCATGGCGTTGAGGAAGGTGTTCAAAGAGCCTTTGACAAGCTCGACGAACGGCTCCTTGAGCGGGTACTTCCTGGAGCCGCAGAGCACCGAATGCTCGACGATGTGCGCCACGCCCGTATCATCCGCCGGCGTCGTACGGAAGCTGATGGAAAAGACTTTGTTGTCGTCGTCGTTTTCCAAAAAGAAAAGGCGGGCGCCGCTCTTTTCATGCACGAACGCATAGGCCTTCGCATCGATCTCCGGCACCGTCTGCTGCTTGAGCAGACGGAAACCGTGGAGAATCTCATTTTCCTTGAGGTTCAACTTCATAGAGGTTCATTTCATCCTTTCCAATGCACGGTGCGCGATGTCCTTGCGGCAGAAGGCGTCCTTGAAATGTACGCACCCGACGCCGCGATATGCCTTCTCAACCGCCGCGCGGATATCCGCCGCCTCGGCGACGACGTTCAGCACGCGGCCGCCCGCCGTGACGATCTTGCCATCCTTCTCTGCCGTTCCCGCATGAAAGACGAGGCATCCTTCCGCCTCAGCATCGGCGAGACCCGTGATTTCCGCGCCCTTCTCGTAGGTCTTCGGATAGCCACCCGCCGCGAGGACGACGGTCACCGCCGCGCCCGTGCTCCAAGGGATCTCGACATCGGCGAGATTGCCGTCGACGCACGCCAGCATGATTTCGACGAGGTCGCCTTTGAGGAGCGGCAGCACGACCTCCGTCTCAGGATCGCCGAAGCGGCAGTTGAACTCGACGACCTTCGCGCCTTCCTCCGTGACCATGAGTCCTGCATAGAGGCAGCCTTTGTAGAGCCGTCCTTCCTGCTCCATCGCGCGGATCGTCGGCTCCAGGATCGTCCGCTGCACCTCGGCGACGAGTGCGGGCGGCGCGACGGGTGCGGGCGCGTAAGCGCCCATGCCGCCGGTGTTCGGCCCTTTGTCACCGTCGTAAGCGCGCTTATGATCCTGCGACGGAATCATCGCGCGAATCGTCTTGCCGTCGGTGAACGCAAGGATGGAAACCTCCTCGCCCGCCATGAATTCCTCGATGACGACGCGGCTGCCCGCCGCGCCAAATGCTTCGCTCTCCATGATCTCGTCGATGGCGGCGAGCGCTTCCTCCTCGGTCATGGCGACGACGACGCCCTTGCCCGCCGCGAGTCCGTCCGCCTTGACGACGATGGGCGCACCCTCGGCTTTGACGTAGGCGCGTGCGGCGGCGGCATCGGAAAACACTTCATACTTCGCCGTCGGGATGCCGTACTTCTTCATGAGGTCTTTGGAAAATGCCTTCGAACCCTCAATCTCCGCCGCGAGCTTCGCGGGGCCGAATGCCTTGATTCCCTCCGCCGCCAGTGCGTCGACGAGTCCGCCCGCAAGCGGCGCCTCAGGGCCGACGACAACGAGATCGATGTCGTTCTCCTTGGTAAAAGCGACGACTGCCGCATTATCCGTCGGAGAGATCTGCGGTACGCATTCGGCGATTGCCGCCATGCCCGGATTGCCCGGAATCGCATAAAGCTTCTCCGTCTGCGGACTATCCTTGAGCTTCCAGACAAGTGCATGCTCGCGCCCGCCGCTGCCGATGACCAAAATCTTCATCTCGTTGCTCCTATTTCTCAATCTGCTCCGAAAGATATGCGGCGATGTGCTCATCGTAAACCGATGTATGACGGAAGGCCTCACGAGCGAGTTCCATGCGCTTCATGCCGCGCACGCAGCCGTCCTTTTGGATCATTTCCGCAACCTCATCGTAGTGCGAAGGATTCGTCACGACGGCAACGAACTTGAAGTTTTTCGCGGCGGCGCGGATCATCGCAGGGCCGCCGATGTCGATGTTCTCGATCGCCTCGGCGAGCGTCACGTTTGGTTTCGCCACAGTCGCATCGAACGGATAGAGGTTGACGACGACGAGATCGATCGGTGTGATCTTGTGCTCCTTCATCTGCTGTACATGCTTGGGATCGTCGCGCACGGCGAGAATGCCGCCGTGGATGTAGGGATTGAGCGTCTTGACCCTGCCGTCCATGATCTCAGGGAAGCCCGTGACATCACTGACGTAGAGCACGGGGATGCCCGCATCGCGGATCGCCTTCATCGTGCCACCCGTCGAGACGATCTCAACACCGGCATCATGCAGCTTGCGTGCGAACTCGACGACGCCCGTCTTGTCCGATACACTGATGAGAGCACGCTTGATTTTCATGGTCAACCTCCACCTTTCGTCTACAACAAACAAATAGCTTATTCCAAAATCGTCACATGGCGGCCTTCCACCTTGAGCCGCCCATCCACATAGAGCGCGATAGCGCGCGGATAGAGGATATGTTCCTGCTCCAACACCCGCGCGGCGAGCGTATCTTCCGTATCGTCATCCATGACAGGCACAGCCGCCTGCAGGATGATCGGCCCTGAGTCCATGCCCTCGTCGACGAAGTGAATCGTGCAGCCCGAGACCTTGACGCCATAGGCGAGCACGTCGCGATGGGCGTGCGCCCCGCCAAACGACGGCAGGAGAGACGGATGAATGTTCAATATGCGCCCGCAAAACTTGCGCACGAAGTACGGACTCAAGATGCGCATGAAACCTGCGAGCACAACGAGTGTCACGCCTGCCTCTTCAAGCGCTGCAACGAGCTTCTCCTCGAACTCCTCGCGCGTCGCACACGCTTTGCGATCGACGCAATGATGCGCTATACCCGCCTGTGCCGCGCGTTCCAAGGCCTTCGCTTCGGGTTTGTCCGTCAAGACGACAGCGATCTCAGCGCGAATCTCGCCCTGCTTCTGCGCCTTGATGATGGATTCGAGGTTCGTGCCGCGCCCCGAGCACAGGATGCCGAGAACTTCCTTACGCATCGAGAACCCCGCCTTTGATCGTCACATCATGCGCACCCTTCTTGACGCAGCCGATCTCGTAGACCTCCTCGCCCACTGACGCAAGGTGAGCGCGAATCTTCGCGGCCTCCTCGGGCGCGGCGATGATGACCATGCCGACGCCCATGTTGAACGTGCGGTACATCTCATGTCCATCGACATTGCCCCACTCTTGCAGCAGGCGGAAGATCGGCGGCGTCTGCCAGGCGGAAGCATCGACCTCTGCGGCAAGATGCTCGGGCAGGGCGCGCGGGATATTTTCGTAGAAGCCGCCGCCCGTGATGTGCACCATGCCATGAATGTCGAACTTTTCAATGAGCGGCAGACACGCGCGCGGATAGAGCCGCGTCGGTGTCAGAAGCTCCTCGCCGAGCGTCTTTTGAAGCTCAGGGAAGGTTTCAGCTCCCGTGAAGCCCTTGTGCTCGAAGCAAATCTTGCGCACGAGCGAGAAGCCGTTCGAATGAACGCCCGAGGACGGCAACGCGAGCAGCACGTCGCCCTCCTGGACGCGCTCGCTCGTGATGATCTTCGACTTCTCGACGACGCCGACAGCAAAGCCTGCGATGTCGTACTCGCCATCAGCATAGAAGCCCGCCATCTCCGCCGTCTCGCCGCCGATGAGCGCACATCCCGACTCCTTGCAGGCGGCGGCAACGCCCTTGACGACAGCGGCCGCCTGCTCGGGAACGAGCTTGCCGACGGCGAGGTAGTCGAGAAAAAAAAGCGGCTCTGCACCCTGCACAAGGATATCGTTGACGCACATGGCGACGGCGTCCTGCCCCACGGTATCGTGCTTGTCGAGCATGAAGGCAAGCCGCAGCTTCGTGCCCACGCCGTCCGTACCTGAGACGAGCACCGGCTCCTTGTACTTCGCTGCCTGCAGTGCAAAGAGGCCTCCGAAGCCGCCAAGATCGCCGAGCACTTCGGGGCGGTACGTCGCACGCACGCTGTCCTTGATGAGTTTGACGGATTCATTGCCCGCGTCGATATCGACGCCCGCATCGCGATAGGTAAGTTTCTTTTCCATTCTGCCTCCTCCAACACAATCGAAAACGAAAAAATGTAAAGAAATACACAAACCCACCGCCATCCAACAGAATGGCGGCGGGCTGCGGGCTATTATCTCTCCTCGCCTGTCAGGCGGCGCAGAATCTCCTTGTAGGCGTCCTCCACGTTGCCGAGATCACGGCGAAATCTGTCCTTATCGAGCTTCTCGTTCGTATCGCTGTCCCAGAAGCGGCAGTTGTCCGGCGAAATCTCATCGGCAAGAATGATCGTACCGTTCTTGTCCCTGCCGAATTCCAGCTTGAAATCGACGAGCGTAATCTTCTTCGTCTTCAAATAATCGCGCATAATCTCGTTGACCTTCAAGGCCTGGCGCTCAATCTCACGGATCTCCTCATCCGTCGCCATCGCCATTGCCTTGACATGGTAGTGGTTGATCATCGGATCGCCAAGCTCGTCGCTCTTGTAGTAAAGTTCCACGATGGGGATCGCCATCTTCGTGCCTTCTTCAAGGCCGAGGCGCTCGGCAAGGCTGCCCGCCGCAATATTGCGCACGACGACCTCAAGCGGAATGATCTCAAGCTTCTTGACGATCATCTCACGGTCGCTCGGCATGCTGATGCAGTGATGGTCGATGCCGTTCTTCTTCAGGAGATCAAAGAAAAAAGCCGTGATCTTGTTGTTCATGACGCCCTTGTCGACGATCGTGCCCTTCTTCGCGCCGTTGCCTGCCGTCGCATCGTCCTTGTAATAGACGAGCAATTCGTCGGGATTTTCCATCTCGTACATGATTTTTGCTTTGCCTTCGTACAGAACCTTCTTGCTCATGATTTTCTGTCCTCCGTTAAATTTCTACTGATTGACCTGGGAGGCGACGCGCGCCGCCTTCTTCGCCACGCCTTCCCTGAGCTTCTCGCGATACTCTTCGAGCTGCTTTGCCACAGCGGCATCGCCTGCACCGAAGATTTCGAGGGCGAAGACCGCCGCATTCTTCGCGCCGTTGACCGCCATCGTCGCGACGGGGATGCCCGACGGCATCTGCACCGTGCTCAAGAGCGCGTCGAGACCATTCAAAGGCGTCGCATTGATCGGTACGCCGATGACGGGAAGCGTCGTGTAGCTCGCGATAACGCCCGCCAAGTGCGCTGCCGCGCCCGCCGCTGCAATGATGACGCCGACACCGTTTTCACGCGCGTTTTCGGCATACTCATGCACCTTCGCGGGTGTGCGGTGCGCCGACGCCACGATGACATCGACCTCGACGCCGAACTCCTTGAGAAGCTCCACCGCCGGCTTCATGATCGGCCAATCTGAGTCACTGCCCATAAAAAGAGCTGCTTTCATGAAAGTTCCATCTCCTTTTCTCTTTAGTGTATGATAGCAGATGAAAGGAAACGCTGTCAACCGCTTCGCCCGTCGAGCGTGCTTTCGAGTGCCTTCTTAAGCCTGCCTTCCAACTCGACAAGCTCGGCTTCCGCCGCGCGCCTTTTCGCCCTGCCTTCCTGCTGGATTTTCAGCGTTTCCTCGATCGTCGTCACGAGGTCGTCGTTCACCTTGCGCACCGTCTCGATGTCCACGATGCTGCGCTCATTCTCCTTCGCCGTCTCGATCGTGCCGATCTTGAGCATTTCCGCATTCTTCTTCAAAAGGTCGTTCGTCATCTCATTGACCGAATGCTGCATCTCAAGAACCTTCTTCTGGTTCGCAAGACCGAGCGCTATGACCATCTGATTCTTCCACAGTGGAATCGAGTTGTAGATCGCACTCTGCACACGGTCGATGAGAACCTTGTCGTTGTTCTGTATGAGTCGGATCTGCGGCGCCGTTTGGATGGAGATCGTCTTGCTGATCTTGAGGTCGTGCACCTTCTTCTCGAAGCGCTCGACGGAACTCTCAAAATCACTGACGACCTGCGCTGCCATCGGATCGCTCGAAGCGGCAGCCTGCGCGCGCAGCTTGGGCAGCGTGACTTCACGCATCTCCTGCATCTTCTCCTCGCCCGCGCGAATGTAAAGTTCCAGCGTCTTGAAGTACTCAAGATTCTTCGCAAAGAGAGTGTCGAGCATCGTGACGTCCTTCATCATGAGCATGCGCGCCTTCTGCAGCGACGTCTTGACCTTCTCGACCTGCACGGAAACCTTCTCGTAGCCCTGCATCATCGTCTCCGCCTTGCCGACGAGGGAGCTGACGAGTGGCAGCTTCTTCAAGAATCCGCCGTCCGATGACTTCGGCTCGAAACTCTTGACATTCGTCAGAAGCTCGCCCAGAAGCTCACCGACGTAGCCGCTGTCTTTTGCACGCACGTTGCAAAGAATGCTGTCCGAAAAGTCGGCGATGTTCTTCTGCGCCGCCGTGCCGAAATCGATGATCGCCGCCGAATCCGTGAGGTCAAGCCCCTCCTTGATCTTCTCCACCTCGGCACGCTCCGCAGGCGTCAGTTCCTCGACCGTCTGCGCGATGCGCTCAAGCTCCTTTTCAGGCGCAAGTTCCAGCGCCTTTTCCTGCGGCTGCTGCGCACGCTTGCTCAAGAGATCGTCCAGATTGATTTCCGCCATTTCTCCCTCTCCTTTATCTGCTCTGCCTAATCCTCATTACAATAATCGAAATAAAAATCATCGACGGGCATGAAGAGCCAACGCACGCCCTCGATGAAGCCGACGAAGATCGGCAGTCCCGTCCAGAGGAACAGGATGTAACCAACACCCTGAAAATTCTTGCCCAGAAAAAACTTGTGCGCACCGAAACCACCGAGGAATATGCCGAGCAGCGACGCCTTGATCTTGCGCCGCACGACTTGCCAGTAAAGCTCCTGCGGTATGACGCTCGTCCCTCGCGCGAGACTCGAAACCTTCTGCAGGAAGATTGGCGTCGCGTTCGCCGCCTTCATCGGATGCTGCGCACCTCGCCTTACGAAGGGCTGCTCCGCCGCTTCGGGCACGGTGCACGCTTCCCCCATCGCCTGCCCCTTCATCGAATGCTGCAGCACCTCGATCTCAGCGTTGAGATCCATGAGCTGATAGTTGATGACGCGCTTGAACTCCTCCTCATACGTCGTGCGCAGGGAAGAAAGCATCTCCTTGACACGCCGCTTCGCCTGCACCACCTCTTCGGAGGCGAGCTGCGTTTCCTCAAGCTCGACATACTGGCGCAGCATGACGACCGCCTTCTCCTGATATATCTCGATGAAATCCTCCGCTGCCGCGATGCGTTCGGGATTGCGCTCCAGATAGCGCAGCATATTGCCCGCAACATGCTGCAGGGTGACAAGCTCCTGCGACATCTCGCGATCCTTCACCTTTTGCCGCAAATCCTGCAGGACATCGTAGTCGCCTGCCGCCTTGGCAAAACTCGCTTCCAGAAGCTCCGCTCGCGCATCGGGCAGCCCCTGCAGCTGCGCCCTCTTGAGCTTCAGCCTCTGCTTTCCGCCGCGCAGTCCCCTCGCCTGAAAAAGTGTAAAGCCGCCGAGAAAAACCATCACGCCGGCCTTCCACCACTCCCCCTCATAGCCGAGCCAAGCGCCGCCGCCCAAAGCGGCGATTGCGAAAATCAGCCACAGATAGCGCATACGCTCGCTCCCTCCTATGACAACTGTCGATTGCGAAAAAGAACTTCTTATGTGCTCCATTATATCATTGAAGCAAACTCATATCCATAGCATATTTCTCAAGAAATCATGGATAACATGATGCCCAGTCTGTCTGTACCCTTGGCTTGACCTCATTTTATCAGCTCTTCCTTAAAACTCGTAATGCGTCCACATGCTGATGATCTTAACAGTATTTTCTTCCCCCAAAACTTCGTACACCAAACGATGCTGAATATTCAGCCGCCTGGAATATGCACCTTGTAGACTGCCTCGCAGCTTCTCATAAGGCGGTGGGTTCTGAAATGGATTCTCCCCCAGAATCTTGATAAGCGCCTGCGCTTTTTCCGCCAAATGTGCTGCCTTGAGTTTCGGCACATCCGCCGCCGCTGCTTTCGTATATACGATTCGCCAGCTCACCACGTCACCTTATCCGCAGACAGGCATTCTTCCGTCGAAGTATTCAGCCCATCGACGATTTTCTTCTGCATACCAGGAACGGCACAAAGCTCGATCGTCGCCATTAAATCGTTGTAATCCGTGGCACTCATGAGCACCGCTGCCCCTTCCTTTCCTGTGATATGGACAGGCTCATTATAGCGTACAGTCTGCTCAAGCGTTTGAAACAAATTCTGTCGAAATGTCGTCGCATTCATCACCTGCATGATAGCCTCCCTCCTTTACGTACATTATAACGTACACCATTGTGAAGCGCAATCTTTTCCACGCCAAAATGAACCTCATTGCACCTATATCAGCGAAACGTCTCTACCCGCAGCGTCTTCCCATCCGTCCTGCATACGACCGCACCATTCTCATCGGTGCGGTAGATTTTCATGCCGCTTTTCTGCAGACGCTCGATGACCTCGGGGGCGGGATGTCCGAAGTTGTTGTCCCTGCCGACGCTGATGACGGCTAGGCGCGGCTGTGCGGCAGCCAGGAAAGCCTCCGTCGATGATGTCTTCGAGCCGTGGTGCGCGACCTTCAGGACGGTGCATTGAGGATTTCTCCCCTCCGCGAGCATGGCCTTTTCCTGCTCCGCGACAAGATCGCCCGTGAAGAGGAACGCGGCCGCACCGTATCGCACGCGGATGACGTTCGAATACTCGTTTCCCGTAGCGCCCTCCGCTGCACCGCCCTCCATCCGAGGCGCGTAGAGGATGTCGACCGCCACGCCGTCGAGATCGATATGCTCGCCCGCCTCCGCAGGGGCTAGATGCTGCATCTCAGACGCATCGAGAGAGCAGCCGAGCACGCGTGCATACTCGCTGCGCGGCTCATGCGCCGTCAAAACCATGCCGACGGGCATGTGCCGCACGATGCCGCCCACACCGCCCGCATGATCCTCGTGCACATGCGTGAGGATGATATAGTCGAGCCTTCGCACGCCGTAATGCGAAAGGTACGGCACATCGACGCGCGAGCCGATGTCATAACCGCCGTCGCGCGTACCGCCCGTATCGATCATCAAGGCTCTGCCGTGCGGCGTCACGACAAGAGCCGCATCTCCCTGTCCCACGTCGATGAAGTGCACCGCCATCTCCTGTGGGCGTGAAAACTGCCATAAGGCGACAGCGGCAACAACGAGCAGAACTGCGGTAAAGAGCGCCTTGCGACGCTCGCTGCACCAAGAGAAGACAGCCTCTCGCCGCTCCTCGGGCTGTGCGAAAACGACGAGCACGGCGAAATAGACGAGCGTAAGCGGCACGGAAAGCGTCGGCAGATATACCTCACCGCCCGGCATATTCGCCAGAAGGCGCGTGCACTCATAAACAACCCCCAAGAGCAGACTGTCCGCAAGAAAGACGGCCTTCGCCAAGAACGGCAGCACGAAGGATGCAAGCCCCGCGAAAAGCCCCACGACGATGACGAGTTCCACGACGGGCACGACGAGGATATTGGCGATAAGAGACGAAAGCGACAACCGGTGGAAGTACCATGCGAGGAGCGGCAAGGTCGCGAGCTGCGCCCCGAGCGTGACGGCAAGACTCAGCACGACGAAGCGCGGCAGAAAGCGCAAGGTCGAAAGGCGCTCGGCAAAAGGCGGCGCGAGGTAGAGAAGCCCCGCCGTCGCCGCGAACGATAGCTGGAAGCTGACATCAAACGCCAGAAGCGGCTCGAAGAAGAGCAGCACCATGCCAACGAGAGCCAAAAGCCGCCGCGCATCGTTCTCGCGCTCCAAGGCGAGTGCGAAAAATGCGAGCAATCCCATCGCACCCGCACGCACTGCCGGCGGCACGCAACCCGCGAGCACGCAGTACAGCACGATGACGACGGTGACAAAAACAGCCGTCACGACGGGACGCAGGCGCAGGAGTGCGCCGAGCCAAGCCATGACTGCCGCCAACAGCGTGATATGTGAGCCAGACACCGAAAGGATGTGCACGATGCCTGTCGCCGTGAACGCCTCGACAAGCTCGGGCTTTATACCCTCGTAGCCGCCAAAGAGCATGGCAAAGATCGCCGCTGCATCTTCCTTGGGCATCACACTTTCCATCGAAGCGCGGTATGCCGAACGCACCCGTTCACTCCAGCGCAGCACGGGATGCGACTCTCCCGCTTCCCATGCTACACCCGGCTTCTTCGCCGAAAGACGCGCGCGCACGCCCTTGACCGCCGCCGCGCGCTCCACATCAATGCGCCCGGGATTACCGTAGCCGTAGATGCCCTTGACCTTCCCCAAAGCCGTGATTTCCGCGCCAATCTCGGGCAAGTTTCCGACATCTTCGCGCATCTCCGAGACATAGATTGCTCCCGACGCCGCCTGCTCCTCGCCGCGCTGGCGCACGCGCTTTGCCTCCACCGTATAGCGCACGAACGTCCCCTGCGCCGTCCGCCGCACATGCGGCGCCTCGACGAGCACGCCCTTGACCGCCGCCTCACGGCCAATTAAATGCGAAACATCATCGGCAGGCAGAGCCTCGCCCCAAGCGAAACGCCACGCGCCGAAAAAAAGAAAGAGCAGCAAGAACGCCAGCCACGTCCTGCTGCTCTCGCGCACGAGAAGAAAAAGCGACAAGAAGAAGAACCCCGCCATGCCGAGGGCGAGAGCGCCAAGCGAGACATGCAGCAAATCCTCGCCGTAGATGCCAAGCAAAAGCACAAGGAAAAGCCCATTGAGAAAAACAAGCTGCTGCTGTCCGTATCGCATGGCAAACCCTGCCCCTCAGGTTCCTTATACGCATCACATTCCTCGAAGAAGCGCCATCGCTCTCTTCACAATGCAATCTTGTCCTTCATCTTCTCATACTTCGCATCGCCGATGCCCTTGACGCGCTTGATCTCCTCGGGCGATTGGAACGCGCCGTTCTCCGTGCGGTACTCGACGATGCGCTTCGCCATGGCAGGGCCGATGCCCGGCAACTTATCAAGCTCCTTCTCATCCGCCGTGTTGATGTTCACCATGCCTTCGGGCAGGGGCTTCGTCGCCCCCGCCTGTGCGCCTCCCGTCACGCCTTGTGCAGCTGCAGTCATTTTCTCCGGCACAGTGACCTGCATGCCGTCCTTGAGCTTCTGCGCGAGGTTTACGCCGTTCGTATCCGCCGTCGGCAAAAAGCCGCCGCAGGCATCGACCGCATCTTTCGCGCGTGCCCCCTCGGCGAGCTGCACGACGCCCGGGCGGTTGACCGCGCCCGCGACATAGACGACGATCTCTTTCGCCTGTGCTTCTTGCACGGGCGCCGCTCCCGCATCGAGCGTGACGGCCTCCTCCTGCCCATGAATCCCCGCATAGAAAGCCCCGCCCGCCGCAAGGGCGACGACGGCCAGGAGAACAAGCATCGACTTCTTGAACATCGGCATGGCTTCAGCCTCCTAAGCAGAACTGCACCTCTAACAAGACGATTTCGCATTTATTCTTCCATATATGGAATATTCTATAAAGTTTTATATTTCTCCTGCCATTTCGGCAAATATATGATTGTGATTCCCAATGTTTGACAGCCTTCTGCCGTCATGCTAGAATAAGAACCGTCAAATGTACAATGCGGACGTGGCGGAACTGGCAGACGCGCTGGACTTAGGATCCAGTGCCGCAAGGCATGGAGGTTCGAACCCTCTCGTCCGCACCAACGATGATGAACAAAAGCCCGGAAAATCCGGGCTTTTTCTATTGATACGACGCACTTGAAGTCTGCCGTCCTCAAACAAAGGCGAAATTCCCCTCGCGGAACACAGGGACGCGCGTGCCGTCCGCCTCGATTCCGTCGATGGCGAGATCTCTTGAGCCTACCATAAAGTCCTCGTGCACGAGCGAATCGTTGACGCCGCGCTGCAAAAGCTCGACGCTGGTCATCGCCTCGCCGCCCTCGATGCACGTCGGGTAGGCTTTGCCGAAGGCAAGGTGGCACGCGGCATTTTCGTCGAAGAGTGTGTTGAAGAAGAGCACGCCGCTCTTCGAGATTGGCGAATCGTAGGGCACGAGCGCGACTTCACCGAGATAGCTCGCACCTTCGTCGGTCGAGAAAAGTTCCTTGAGGATTTCTGCACCGCGCTCCGCCTTGTAGTCGACCACCTTGCCATCTTTGAAGGTCAGCGAAAATCCCTCGACGAGATTGCCGTTGACATTCAGCGGGCGCGTCGCTTTGACCGTGCCATTTACGCCGTCACGCTTGGGAAGCGTGTAGATTTCCTCCGTCGGCATATTGGCGACGAAGGTCACGCCATCCTGCGTCTTTTCCGCGCCGCCCATCCAGATATGTCCCTCGGGCAGTTCGATGGAGAGGTTCGTGCCGAGAGCGTTCTTGTACTCCAAGCGCGAGAAAGCATGGTCGTTCATGAACTTCGCCGCACGCGCCAAAAATTCGATGTGCTTCTGCCAGCGCACAGCCGCATCCTCGCCTGGCGCTAGACGCACGGCAGCGAAGATCGCCTGCCAGAGATTTTCAACGGCAACGTCAGGTGCATCCTCGGGAAAGACCTTGCTCGCCCAGCTTTCCGTCGGAATCGAGACGACGCACCAAGCATTCTTGTTGCTCATCAAGCGCTGGCGGTATTCGAGGAGCGCCGCACCTGCCGCCTGCTGCGCGAGCGTCAGACGCTCCGGCTCGACGCCGCTGAAGATTTCGGGATCAGCGGCATGGATCGTGACGAAGGCCGCGCCCTCTGCCGCACTGTCCTCGTAAAGGCGGCGACGCCATTCGGGAAACTCCGTGAAGACGCTCTTCTTCGCCTTGTCGTAGCGCAGACGCGCGAGCCGTTCATCGTTCCACGCGACTGTCACATCGTGCGCACCCGCATCGTACGCTGCGCCCGCAACGCGGCGCGCGAAGTCGGCGCACGCGAGCGGCGCGTTGATGACGAGCGGCTGATCCGTCTGCAGATTGACGCCCATGCGCACAATGAGCCGCGCATATTCTTCGAGAAGTTCCTCTCGGCTCTTTTCGTCCATACCTTCCATGCCTTGCTTCCTTTCCAAAAACCGTAGACTATCCACTGCCCCTGCGCGATACAGGGGCTTTCTGTCAGTGCCAACGTCAGCGATAGCGCAGACGATATGTCTTTCCTTCAGGCAGGGCGACGCTACCGTCGCCCGACGCGCCGACCGCCTTCAGTGCCTCCTTGTACTCCATCGGCACGGAAAGCGCCTCCGTCTTGAAAGTTGCCGTGCCATCGCCGTCCAAGTCGAGCGTGAAGCCTGAGCGCATCCTTTGACCGCTGCGCTCGAGGTAGTCGAAATCACCCTCGCCGTCGTCGTCGATCTCGCCGCGAATCTTCAGCGTCATGCCGATGAAAGCGATGTCCGAAAGCCTCGTCGCCGCGCTCTCGGGCATCAGGGAGATATTTCCCTCCTTGACTTCGAGCGAATTGCGTGCCGCCACAGCCGAGAGAATCTGTACCTCGACATGACCATCGTCGCTTCTAAGACTCCTCGACGTGCGCATGAGTTCGCTCCAGCGCGGCACCGTGACCTTGTAGGAGTCGATGACGGCGACATAGCCCGCCCTGTCGTCTTCCGCCACCTTGCCATAGAGACGCACATAGTCGCCGCGCGACGGGCGCGGCTCGGCGGCGCTGACGCCCTTGCCCTCGACGAGGAGGCGCGGTCCGCCCTCATGCATCTCCGCCTGCATCGCCGCGCCGTCGATATCAACGACACGCGCGACGAACTGCACTTCCTTGCCCTTGAACTTCGCAGGATTCTCCGAGAACTTCGCGCCCTCGACGAACTCGGGATGGTGCGGAGGCTCGCGGTAGACGGCGCTCCTTCCGCCGCAGCCGGCAGAGAGCGCGAGCAGGAAGAACAGCGCAAAGAGGAAGGCGAAACGCATCCTGCGCCTTTTCCCTGGCCTCAAAGTTCCAACGCTCCTATCAAATCCCGCGCATGCTCAATGCCCTGGCGCTCCAAATACGCATCGAGTCCTTCGGCCGCTTCGACGACGGCACGCGGATTCGCGAAATTCTCCGCGCCGATCTCGACGGCGCTCGCACCAGCGAGCAGGAACGCCGCGACATCCTCGCCCGTCTGTATGCCGCCCATGCCGATGACGGGAATAGAGACCGACTGCGCCGCCTGATAGACCATGCGCAGGGCGATGGGCTTGACAGCAGGGCCGGAAAGGCCTCCCGTGATGTTGCCGAGGAGCGGCTGACGCTTTTCGACATCGATCGCCATGCCCGTCAGCGTGTTGATGAGCGATACGGCGTCCGCACCTGCTTCCTCGACGGCGCGCGCCATCTGCGTGATGTCGGTGACGTTCGGCGAAAGTTTTACAATGACGGGCTTCTTCGTATGCTTTTTGACCTCCTGCGTCACACGCGCCGCCTGCACAGGGTCAGTGCCGAAGACGATGCCGCCTTCCTTGACGTTCGGGCATGAGATATTGACCTCGATGCCATCGACGCCCTCGACGTCGAGCATTTGCGCCATCTCGCCGTATTCCTCCGCCGTGCCCGCGCTGATGTTGACGATAAACGACGTCGGCAGTTTTGCCGTCTCGGGCAGGATGTCGCGGCAGAACGCCTCGACGCCGGGATTCTCCAAACCGATGGAATTGAGCATGCCGGCGGGCGTCTCAGCGATGCGCACGCCGCCGTTTCCCGCACGCGGCTTCGGCGTGATGCCCTTCGAGACGACGGCGCCGACGTCCGCGAGGTCGAGGAAATCTTCATACTCCATGCCGAAGCCGAACGTGCCCGACGCGCCCATGATCGGCGTCGCCATGCGGATGCCCGCGACCTCGACGGCAAGCCTTTCCCTGTTCATTCAAAAACCTCCTCCGCCGCAAAGACCGGCCCTTCCGTGCAAACTTTGCGCCTCCTGCCCGTCGCCTTTCCCTCGAAGGTGCAGCCCAGACAGACGCCGAAGCCGCACGCCATGCGCTTTTCCAACGATACCTCGCAGGAAAGCCCCGCGCTCCGCGCCAGACGCGCGATGCCGTCCATCATCGGGTCAGGGCCGCAGACCTTGACAGCATGCACTTCATTCTCGCAGAGGACGAGCGGCATCAAGTGAAGCGGATAGCCGTGGAAGCCGCTTGAGCCATCGTCCGTCGCGATGTAGACCGCCTTCGCATGCGGCGTGAAGAAGCGCGTCCAGAACGTCTCCGCCTCCGTGCGGGCGGCGACGATGACGACGGGCTTTTCGCGCAGGCGACGCGCGAGCAAGAGGAGCGGCGCAAGCCCCAAGCCGCCGCCGACGAGAAGCGCAGGCTCGTCCGTGAGCGTAAAGCCCGTGCCGAGTGCGCCCTCGACGCTCAGAGTTTCGCCCGGCCGCAGCGTGGAAAGCTCCGCCGTCCCCTCGCCCAAGATGCGGTAAAAGAGCGTGATCGTCCCCTTCTCGTCGTCGATGTCCGCCACGCCGAACGGGCGGCGCAGAAGATGCGCGCTCTTCGGCTTCTTCACCATGACGAACTGCCCCGGCTCTGCCCCCGCCGCAATCTTCGGCGAGAGAAGTTCCATCTGCCAGATGTCGGGCAATATGGCGCGGTTCAAAACGACAACGGCATCCTCCAAAGTTTTTTTCAAGGAATCGTCCTCCTGTCCTGATTCTTATGTCTTTCTGTATTATAGCACACTATTGGATGAAATCCCCTTCTTCACAATAAAAATACCCCGCCTGCAGATCAATATGTACACTTTTGTAACCATAAGCGCATACAACAGAAAAGCAGTCTTGCTCCATACGAAATATGGAGCAAGACTGCATAAATCAGCGTAATTCTACGACATTGGCTTACTTTCTTGTCCGCTTAGCAGTGAGCAATCCACATTGGGCGGGGATTCTCTCACTCCGTATCAAAAAGCAGCGTCACAGGCCCGTCATTGACCGATGTAACCTGCATATCTGCGCCGAAACTGCCGTGCTCAACGCGAAAGCCCAGAGCGCGGCAATGTGCCATGAAACTCTCGTAGAGCGGCTCGGCAATCGCGGGCTTCGCGGCCTTGGAAAAGCCCGGGCGGCGGCTCGAAAGGTCGGCGTAGAGCGTGAACTGCGAGACGACGAGGAGCGCGCCGCCGACATCTTCGAGCGCGAGATTCATCTTGCCAGCCGCGTCGGAAAAGACGCGCGTACGACAGATTTTCTCTGCGAGGCGCTTCGCCTCTTCTTCCCCATCTGCCGGCCCCACGCCCAGAAGGACGAGAAAGCCCTCTCCGATCTCGCCCGTCACTGCGCCGTCAATGGAGACGGCGGCCTCCTTCACCCTCGTCACGACTGCCCGCATAAACTCATTCCTTCCTACAGCAAAACCGCGCCAACAGAAAAACACCCGCAAACCCGAAAGTCTAAGCAGCGCCCTCCGTCCAAGCCTCAGTTCGTCCAGCGATCGGCAAAAGCGAATACATGGCGGTAGTAATTCTCCGGATCCTTCGCCTTCGCCGCCGCGTGCCACGCGCCCTCGACCGTCAGCACTTCCTTCTGCGGCGCGCTCGACGCCGCCGCCAACTCCTGCATCATGCTGTAAGGTACGAGCAGGTCGGACGTGCCGTGGATGAAGAGCGTCGGCGCCTTCATGCGGCGCACAGCGTCGAGCGCCGAGGCGTCAGAGAGCGCAGCACCCGTCTTCTTGCGGCTCATGTAATCCATACCGCGCATGATGACGGATGCCGGCAGGTTGAAGCTCTCCATCTTCCGCACGAACATATCTTCAGCGCTCGTATAGCCCGAGTCCTCAATAACAGCGACAAGGTTCTGCGGCACATCGTCCCGCCCTGCCGCGAGAAGCGCCGTCGCCCCTCCCATGGAAACGCCGTGCAGCACGACACGCGCTGCAGGGTCAACCTCGGCGATGCGCGAAACCCATGCGGCAACATCACGGCTTTCGAACGTCCCCATAGTCACATATTTGCCTTCGCTCTTGCCCGAAGCTCGCAAATCCGGCGTCAGGACATGATAGCCGTGCTCGATGTACGCTTCGGCATAATCCCACGCATCTGCCTGACTGCGCCCGTATCCGTGCAGCAGCACGACCCAGCGATGACTCGGTGCAGCGGGCGAAAAGTGTGTCGCCGCAAGATGCAGTCCGTCGAAGGAGCGAAGCGTCCAATCCTCGCTCTTCGCCTCAGGCTTCTCCGGCAGATGGACATTGGGGTCGGAAAGACTCGCGGCGATGACGGGCGGCGCCAGCGGATCGCCGCCGCTGCCGCGCTCCAAGGCGAGGTCAACGAAGTAGCCGTCGACAACATAGACAAAAGCGCCTGCAGAGAGCGCCGCGAGCAAAAGCGTCGTCACGATACTCGTGAGGACGATGGTCGTCAGCGTCCTCATTTGCCCGCTTTCATGCGATTGATGGCGCTGACGAGCGCCATCGCCGATGCCGTGATGATGTCCGTATCCATTCCTGCCCCCCATGTGACCTTGCCGTTCTCCGCCGTAATGCCGATGTACGCCATAGCGCGCGAAGTTGAGCCGATTTCGAGCGCGTGCTCGCTGTACGTCAGATTTTTATAGGAAATGCCGAGATTTTCCTGCAAAGCGTTGCTGATGGCATCGAGGCGGCCGTTGCCGCGCGCCTGGTACGTCACGGGCTTGCCCTCGATTTCCATGTGCACCTCGCCCGCGCGTACGCCGTCCGGCGCCTTGCGCAGCAGGAAATCAACGAGCCGCACAGGCGCATCGACATTGACGTACTCCTTCTGGAAAAGCTCATGCACCTCTTCGGGCAGAAGCTCCTTGTGTCCGCGATCAGAAACGCCCTTGACGAAGTAGCTGAGATCTTCGCGCATCTTCTTCGGCAAATCAAGCCCGAATTTCTGCTCCAAGAGATAGCCGACGCCGCCCTTGCCCGACTGGCTGTTGATGCGGATGACGTCGCCGTCGTATTCGCGCCCGACGTCTTTCGGATCGATATAAAGGTACGGCACATTCCAAAACTTCGGCTGCTTCTCCTCGCGCCACTTCATGCCCTTGGCAATCGCGTCCTGATGCGAGCCGGAGAAAGCGGCGAAGACCAGCTCGCCCGCATACGGCTGACGCGCGTGGACGCTCATGCGCGTCACGCGCTCGTAAAGCTCGACAAGCTCGGGCATGTTGGAAAAGTCCAGCTCGGGATCGACGCCGAGCGCGAAGAGGTTCATGGCAAGCGTCACGATGTCCGCGTTGCCCGTGCGCTCACCGTTGCCGAAGAGCGTGCCCTCGATGCGCTCCGCGCCCGCCAAGATGCCCAGCTCCGAATCCGCCACGCCGCAGCCGCGGTCGTTGTGCGGATGCAGGGACAGCCGGACGGCGTCGCGGTACTTGAGATTCTGCGAAATATAGGCGACCTGCATACCGTAGACGTGCGGCATCGAAAGCTGCACCGTCACGGGGATGTTGATGATGGCAGGCTTCTCCGCTTTCGGCTGCCAGACGTCGAGCACGGCGTTGCAAACTTCAAGCGCATACTCCGGCTCCGTGCCCGTGAAGCTCTCGGGCGTATACTCGAAACGATAGTCGGCACCTGCCTTCGCCGTAAGCTCCGCGAGGAGATTCGCTCCCTCGACGGCAATCTTCTTGACCTCTTCTTTTGACTTGTGAAACACCTGCTCGCGCTGCGGCACCGATGTCGAATTGTAGACGTGGACGATGGCGTTCTTCACGCCGTCGAGCGCTTCGAACGTCTTCTTGATGATATGCTCACGCGCCTGCATCAAGACCTGCACCGTCACATCGTCGGGAATCAGATCGTCCTCTACGAGGCGGCGCAGGAACGCGAACTCCGTATCGGATGCTGCGGGAAAGCCCACCTCGATCTCCTTGAAACCGATCTTCACGAGCATCTTGTAAAATTCCAGCTTCTCCTCCAAACTCATCGGGATGATCAGCGCCTGATTGCCGTCGCGCAGATCGACGCTGCACCACGTCGGCGCCTTCGTCGGATGCTCCTTCTTGAGCCAGCTCAAATCTATCTCAGGCGGCAGAAAATACTGCTTCTCGTACTTTGTGAAATTCTTCATAAATAACGCCTCCTACATGCCTTTTCATAAAAAAAGCCTTTCATCCCCAAAGAGACGAAAGGCAATGCTTACGTGTTACCACTCAATTTCGCGCCGAAGCGCGCACTTTAACGGATACCATCATATCCTCCTGCTCTAACGGTCAGGCACCGGCTCCGCCTACTCCATGTCTGTTTCAGCGAGCTGCTTCAAGGCGAGTTCGACGGCGCTTCCTCTCCGCTTTCCACCAGCCAGCGGCTCTCTATCCATTCCACGACGCCTACTATTCCTCTGCAACGCATTTACAATTTGAAGTTATGTTCTATAGGATAGCATATATGTTGTCACTGTGCAAGGAAAAATTTCCTAAAACAAAAGCCGCCCATTTCTGAGCGGCAACCGAGCCAAGAAAACATCCGGCAGGCGTGCCATGCCCCTGCATCTCTCGGGTTTCCCCTGTCATGCCATCGGCGTGTGGTCGACACGAAATTTACCACCTCAGATGTCTTCTTCTCTGCTTTTATCTTATATGATACTCTCCTTTCTGTAAAGGATTTTTTTATTTCGCAAATATTTCTCCCATTTCTTGCCACTTAATACATGATAAGTAATAATCGAGTTCTTCCTCTTCGAATTATCGCTCACCACGGCTAATCGCAAAATGAGATTCAAACGTTTTCCATCGCTATGAAATTCCTTCAAAATCATTGCCGTATGCGGAAAAGCAGATGCCAATATATAGTCTGGATTCATAATCGCTTCTGCCAAGCGTTCCTTGAATAGGAGGAAATCATCCCCATGCTGAATCCGAACATGTGTCATCCGCTCTTCAGTAAATACCACTTCATCTGACTGTATATTCGCCTCAACGAGAGAAAACAGAGATTTATCCAGATTGCAAACGTGATGGATCATCAAGCAGCCCCTACGCCTCGCTTGTAAACCGCTTTACCTGCTCAGCGATCAATTCCTCGTCTTGGAAATAGTTGATCTTCATCGCCGCCTTCATCGCTTCGAGCGTTGCGGCAGCTTTTTTGCGCGCTTTTTCACTGCCTTCAGCGAGCACGGCGTAGACAGAGCGGATGTCTTTTTCAAGCTCCTTGCGGCGTGCGCGGATCGGTGCCAGCTCATCCTCCAATACCGCGATGAGGAACTTCTTGACCTTGACGTCGCCGAGGCCGCCGCGGCTGTAGTGCGCCTTCAAGGCATCGAGATTCTCGTATTCGGGCAGGAACTTCTCGAAATGCTCGGGACGCGAAAAGACGTCGAGATAGGTGAAGACCGTATTGCCCTCGATCTTGCCGGGATCTTCGACGCGGATATGGTTGGGATCGGTGTACATCGACATGACCTTCTTCTTCACCTCCGCCGCCGAATCGGAGATGTAGATACCGTTGCCAAGGGATTTCGACATCTTCGCCTTGCCGTCCGTGCCGGGAAGACGCATAGCCGCCTTCTGCGAGGCGAGCAGACTCTGCGGCTCGACGAGCGTCTCGCCGTAGACCTCGTTGAACTTGCGCACGATCTCGCGCGTCTGCTCGAGCATCGGCTCCTGATCCTCGCCCACGGGGACGGTCGTCGCCTGAAACGCCGTGATGTCCGCCGCCTGGCTGATCGGATAGGTGAAGAATCCCACGGGGATGCTCGTCTCAAAGTTGCGCATCTGAATCTCCGCCTTGACCGTCGGATTGCGTTGCAGGCGCGAAACCGTCACGAGGTTCATATAGTAAGCCGTCATCTCGAAGAGCTGCGGCACCTCAGACTGCACGAACATCACGGTCTTCGTCGGATCAAGTCCGCACGACATGTAGTCGAGTGCGACCTCGATGATGTTCTGACGAATCTTCTCAGGATTGTCCATATTGTCGGTCAGTGCCTGTGCATCGGCGATCATGATGTATATTTCATCGTACTCGCCCGAATTCTGCAGCTCAACGCGCCGCTTGAGTGAGCCGACGTAATGTCCGAGATGAAGCCGCCCCGTAGGACGGTCGCCTGTCAATATGATTTTCTTCACGATAAAGCCTCTTTTCCTTTGATTTGCAAGGAAGTGTCGAATGTATACACACTTCCAAACCTACTCCTTATTCTACACGATGAACGTCATTTCCTCAACCGATGAAAATTCGACCATAAGCGCACATAAAAAATTCGAGCAGACGCGCACCGTATCAACGCGACTGCCCGAATCATTTTCAAACTTTCAGGCCTTATTCTCTGCTGCCGAAACTGTAATTGCGCTTGACAATCAGATAGACAAAGACCGGCGCACCAATCAGAGCAATAATCAACCCGACGGGGATTTCCGTACGCGGAATCAGACTGCGTGCAAGTGCGTCAGCACCGACCATGAGGATGGAGCCAGTGACGCTCGCCAAAGGCAAGAGCGCACGATGTCCTGCCCCTGTAAAGAAGCGCACGGCGTGCGGCACAATGAGGCCAACGAAGCCAATCATGCCTGCCGCATAGACGAGAAATCCTATGACGAGCGAACTGAGCACAAGATAAACTTCGCGGTATCGCTTGAGATTCCTGCCGAGCGTCACCGCTTCGGCATCCCCAAGAAGCATGAGGTCGAGAACCGAGCTCTGCGTCCAAAAGAACACCACGCCGAGCAACGTAACGAGCATGATTGCCGCCATCATCTCCCAGCGTGCACCCGCAAAACTGCCCATGAGCCAAAAAATCACAGACTGAACACCGCTCTTATCGTTGGCAAAGTAGATGATGAAACTCGATATGGCCGAGCACGCCGTAGAAAGCGCCATGCCCGCGAGCAAGAGCCGCACAGGGTCAGCTGTACCGCGGATATTCGCCACAATAAGCACAAGCAGCGAGACACCGAAAGCACCAAAAAAGGCCGCAACGCCGACGAAGTTCGTGCCAAGCCACGTGCCTAGTCCCAAAAGGATTGCCGCCGCAGCGCCAAGGGACGCCCCCGACGATACGCCAAGGATATACGGATCGGCCAGCGGATTCTTGACGATCGCCTGCATGACGACGCCGCACGCCGCAAGCCCCGCCCCCGTGCATGCCGCAAGTAGGAGACGCGGCATGCGCAGCATCCATATGATGTCATGCACAGGACCCTGCTTGGGCGCCATCACGGGAATCGGCCCGAAGATTCCCTCCTTAACAGCTGCATAAATCGCATCATAGCTTAGATGCACCGAACCGATGCCCAGACAAAGGAAAAGCTCCGCGACGAGCACCGCAAGCAGCAGAAAAAACAAGGTTCGTCCTTTCCATTTCTTATTCACTTCCCCACCTCCTCGTAAAGTTCCGGATGCAACCCGTGCGCCATGGCATGAATACCATCATACGTGCGCGTCGCGCTCGCATAGACCATATAAAGCGGCAAGACATAGACTCTGTTGTTTTGCACGGCTTGAATATCTTGGAAAGCAGGATCGTCCATGAACTCCGTCTTGATCGTCTCCGCTTCTCTGTAGCGATCTTCACTCACGATGAGGAAAACCACCTCGGGATTCGCATCGACGACCTGTTCAAAGCCGATATAACGCTCATAAGACAACGGCTCGCCATTCACATGACGCAGAATGTCAGCAGCCAGCGTATCCTTGCCATAACTCATGAACTGGTTGCCCATGCGCTCTATGATGAGCGTGCGCGGTCGTTCTTTCCCTCGCGTATTTTCCTGCACATAGCGAATCTCCTCCTGCATCTGACAAACCAATTTCTCCGCGCGTTCTTCGCGCTCAAAGATGCGCCCGAGGTCGCGGATGTATTCACATTCGCCCTCGACGGTATTGCCGCTCGGCCTCCCCATGGAAGATGCCGGCATGTAGGTATGGATGCCACGCTCGTGCCAAAATGAAGTTGATTTTGTCACATGCTCCGAAAACGTAGAATACCATCCTATGATAAGATCAGGCTTCAGCATCAAAATTTCTTCCACGCTTGGCATCACCATCTGACGCAAAGGAATTTTTTCATACGCCTCACGATATTCGGGCAGCAAACACTCGACATATGGCACGCCGACAGCAGCGACAAGCGTATCTCCCGCGCCCAGTGCAATAATGGTTTCTACATCATTTTGCCAAATGGCAACAACGCGTTCCGGTGGATGTGTAAAGACTTCTGTAATCTCACTGCCCGCCGAATCGTAATTCACGACAGAAACGCCCCCTTCCTCAACGGAAGGAGGCATTTCGCCGCCAAAAAGGCAGCCCGAGGAAACGAGGCAAACGAGAGCAACCGCTCCTAGAAAACCGCATCTTCTCATCAAACCTGTCTCCATCAGAACGTATACTTCGCACCGAGCATGAAACTCCGTCCCGCTTCTGGCAAAGCGCCGGGGCCATAGACTGCCAAAGCCCGAGTCTCATATGTCGTATTCAAGATATTGTAGACGTTCAGATACAACTGCCAATCTTCGGCCACTCGATAATTCACGGAGAGATCAAGCAGATCAAAATGTGAGTCTGAGAAGAATCTCGTATCGTTGCCCGAATAAACGGTATAGGAAAGATCGGCAAACCAACGATCCCGATCGTACATCAAATGCGTGCGATAAATGTTGCGCGGACGGTAGGCGTTGATGAAATCATCCGGATTCGTCCCATCTGGATTGCGGCGTACGTTTTTCGTCGAAAACGTCTCATTTACCCAACTATAGGACAAACCGAGTGACCACGCTTTGTCAAAGCGATGCGTATACGCCAAGTTCAAAGCCTGTTTCTTACGCTTGGCATTAACCGAATAACGTACCCAATCCGAACCATCATGGATGCTGTAACGGCCAATGGCATTGCTCATATCGGTAACGCCGTAGTTGATTTCCGCTGTATCACGCTCCGTAAAGTGCCGGCTCGCCCCCAGCGTATAGCTCCAACCCTTTTCGTCTTGTAAGACATCACTAGCGAACTGACGCGAGCGATCCAATCCTGTCACAGGCTTAAAAATCTGTACAGCAGAAAAATATGCATTGGACTGCTTGTCGAAATCGTAACTGCCGTAAAGGGAGAAACTCAACTTTTGCGAAGACTCGAAATTCGTCTTCTTATATTTCCCGCTTCCGTAATGCGTGTAAATAAGTCCCGGCGTCAAGGCAAACTTGTCGCTGAGACGTATCTTGTCCTGCAAATAAAGATCCCAAAGCGTGCGGCTCGTATCGCTTGTCCCTCGTGAAGTCCAGCCCTCATATTCGCTTTTGCGATAGTCGATGCCCCCCGTTAGGCTATGTCGGTCAATATGCTTTGCCAACTGCACAGATGCGCCTGTCGATTGCTCGACGTCCTTGTGGATTCCAGGGTTCGCTTTCGCATTCTCCCAGAAATCTGAAATGTACGGATACGGAACATTCCATATGCCCGCATAATCCGCCATGTTGTAGCGAGTGTAGTTGCGGAACACGCGCACGAAGCTTTCCGCCCCTTCATCCGTCTTATCAAAGACATACTTAAGCGACACGTTGTTTGTCAACGTCTCATCGTGCGAACCCAGCCATGCATCATAGAGGAAGATGTTGCGATAGCCGGGAATCCTACTGTTCAGCCCGATGTAGCGATGCTTTACAGGATCAACAGGTGCCATCGTGCCATTGTAAAAAGATTCCATGTTGCGGTAATCCGGCGCCGTGATGGGATAATACGCCATCTCATTGGCATAGTAATAATTGAGCGACAGACTGTGGGTTGCATCAAAATCTTTCCTGATATTGAATGCAGCGTTGTCGCTCTTGTAATGCGTATTATTGAAGCGCTCCGACTTTCCCGTATAGACATCCTTGTATTTCGTGTCACCGCTCATCTCACGGCTGACAGAAAGAGCATACTTGATCGTGCCTTCATCTTCCGAACCTGTATGCGTGAGTGCATAGCGATGATGTCCCCAAGAACCTGTCGAAAGATTCAGCGTCGTGCGCGGCTTCGACGTGCCGCGGCGCGTCGTGATGGAAATGACGCCACCTGCAGCATCCGCACCATAGATGGCAGCACCACTGCCTTTGATGACTTCGATCTGTTCTACATTGTCAATGCCGGGCAGTGTGCTGAGATTGACGCGCGATTTATTTCCCGCAAAAGCATTCGCGTCATTATCGATGCGACTGCCATCAACGAGAACGACGATGCTTCCCTCACCATTGATGGTAAACTCCGTATTGAACGCCTCGTAGCCATATTCACCGCCGCGATAGCCTGGTGTAGAAATACGCACGCCGGGAACGTTTTTCAAGGCATCCTGTATCGTCGAATAATTGTGCTTCTCAATATCCGTGCGCGTGATGACGTTGACATCGCCGCCCGTCGTATAGGGATTCTTGATTTTGCGACGATCCGCCGAGATGACTGTGCCGCCAAGGTCGTAATCCTTCGCCGATGCCGCCTCTTGCGAATCGATCGGCGCATTCACATTTTCCTCAGCCCCAGAGATACCCCCCCCTGTATTTTCTGCTGCAAATGCCTGCGGCATGCCGAGTACCATACAGGAAACGGCAAATGCCAAAAACTTCTCCTTGTTCTTCTTAATCCTTTTGTACATCTTGATTTTGATTCCTTTCCTTGAAATATGATTTCACCGTATACGCATTGCATCAAAACTCTTGCGCCATCACCTCCTCATTGCAAACGGCACACGATTCATTCCGCTTTGGCAACTCCACCTCACGAAATTTCATCGTCAGCGCGTCGTAAATCAGCAATCGCCCGACAAGAAGATCCCCGATGCCCAGAATATACTTGACAGCCTCGACTGCCTGCAAAGATCCCATGACGCCTACCGCTGCGCCCAGAACGCCGATTTCACGACTCGTCGGCACTGTCCCCTCTTTGGGCACATCCTCGAAAATACAGCGATAACACGGGCTTTCTCCTGGCAGGACGGTCATGATCTGACCGCTGAATCCCGTGATTCCCGCATGGGAAAAAGGCTTTCTCAGACGCACGCAGGCATCATTGATGAGAAACTTCGCGGGGAAATTATCTGTGCAGTCGAGAACGAAGTCATAGCTGCGGTCACAGAGAATATCCTCGGCATTGTCCTCCGAGATTCTCTCTCGATAGACGTTAACGCGCACAGCGGGATTAAGAGTGGCGAGCGTCCTCGCCATCGAATCTGCCTTCTTCCTGCCAACATCCGCTGACCGATGCGCTATCTGGCGCTGCAAATTGGAGAGGTCAACAACATCATCGTCGACGATGCCGACCTCGCCGACACCTGATGCCGCGAGATACATCGCCGCAGGCGAGCCAAGTCCGCCCGCTCCTACAATCAAAACCTTCGAGGCGAGAAGCTTCTGCTGCCCCGCCTCGCCAACGCCTGCAAGCAGCATCTGACGCGAATACCGCTCACGCTCTTCCTGCGTCAACTGCTGCGTGCGCACTCCCTCATCGCCCATATCAGACGGCAACGACCTTGACGACGTTCGCACCGAAGGCTTCCTTCAAGGCGGGCAGGCACTCCTTCACGAGCATCGTGCGCTCACGTGCCGTGCGCACCGTGACAAGGAGTGTCGTGCCACTCTTCGCGAGATTCTGCAGCGGCGCGAGGTACTTCTTGTAGCTCTCTTCCCCGAGGATGCCCTTCGCACGCGAAAGTCCTTCATGCACCTCCGCGCGAGCCGCAGGGATGCGCTCCTCGATCGGACTCATCTTTTCCGCCGTCAGATGCGGATTGTTCAGCAGCCACTCTTTTTCCATCATGATGGATTCCTCCTCCCCTGAGGAAGCACTGATAAACTCAGCGATTCCTCTACAAACGATACGATATCACGACCGTGCCATCATCAAGCTCTACGACGCGTGCATGAACCTCGTAAAGCTCATAAATGAACTCCTCATTCAATAGCTCTCTCGGCGTTCCCTCACGAATGATATGACCGCGCCGCATGGCAATCAAACGATCGCAATAAGCAGCGGCAATATTGAGGTCGTGGATGGCAGCGATGACCGTGAGGTTCATCTGCCGCACGTTTTCCATGACCTGCAGCTGATAGCGGATGTCCAAATGATTCGTCGGCTCATCGAGGATGAGACACGGCGTCGACTGCGTGAGCGCACGCGCGAGCATTACGCGCTGCTGCTCGCCACCCGAGAGCGTCGCAAAGGAGTTCTTGGCGAACCTCTCCATGCCCGTGAAAGCGAGGTACTTGTGCGCAAGGGCGAAGTCCTCCTCGTTGTATCGCTCCAATATGCCCTTGTAGGGGCTTCTGCCCATAAGCACCACTTCGAGCACCGTAAAATCAAATCCTGTGCTGTGATGCTGCGCGAGTACGGCCTGACGCATCGCCGATTCACGCACGGAGAGATCACGCAGTTCATCGCCACCGAGAAAGACCTTGCCCAATTCCGGCTCCAGCACGCGGTAGATGCATTTCAAGAGCGTGCTCTTGCCACTGCCGTTCGGTCCGATGATGCCGACGGTTTCTTTATCCTTGACTGCGAGATTGATGCGCTCGATGATCTTGCGACCATCGAGCGATTTCTCCAGATTTTCTACGCGAAGCTCCATATCTTATTTCTGCATCAAACCGACCTTGATGAAGGCGATCTTGCCGTTCTTGACACCGAAGGTCAGATAGTGAAACGGATTGTCTGTCTGCCAATACGTGTAGTAGTCGTAGCCCGGCATACGGTGTTTCTTATGCTTCGTCGAGTCAACTGCACCCGTGCCATAGATTTTTTGCAGGATCGAAGCATCCATACCGACGGTCACACCTGCAGGCGTCGCCCAGCCGTTGTTTCCCTTGACGAGGACGGACTTCACGCTCATGCCGTCTGCCGATGGCACGATCTTCACGGTGTCGCCGTAGCCGAAGAGATGCTCGACGTAATGCGACTGCACATCTTTCATCGGTCCGTAGATGCTCTCCACATAGTCAAGCGACATTCCCGGCTCCACGCCGCCAAGCGACATATCCTGCGGCGTGATCCAGTCGAGACCCTCCGCGCCGCAGACGGCACTTCCCGCGGCGAGAGTTGCGCCCAGCAGCAGGCTTGCAGCAATTTTCTTCAACTTCATGAAAATGCACTCCTTCTCCTAGATAAACAGCAAACTTACATCTCTTTTTATTCCGATGCCTCACCTCCCCAAAGACTGTTTCTCTGCTTCTTCACCTTCTTCTGCCACTCCTCCCACGAGGAAATCAGAAACTCATGCACGAGGAACTCGGGCGCGACTGCCTCGACCAGGCGGCGCACAGCTGCAGTCTCGAATGGCTCGTGGCGATCAACTGCCGAGACGTAACGATACCCCTCCTCAAAGGACAGCGTCCGCATCTCCTCCTTCTGCGCCTCAGCCATGCTCCTTTGCACGAAATCGCCCGAAAGTGATCGGTGCAGATGCATGGCGAAGATCCTCTTTCGCAAAGAGCCAAGATTTTCCACCTTTTGCAGAATATATCGGACAGCTTCATCCTCATTCGTCAGACTCGTATTCGTATTCATCATGTGGCCCGTGTCGAGCACGAAGCCTGTGCGTTCATGATGCGTCTTTTCGAGCAGACGCGCGGCGAGCTTAGGCTCGGTCAGCGTCAATCCCGGCCACCAGAGGTTTTCATAGAGCAGCAGGCAATCGTCGGGCAGAACATCCGAGATGACGTTCACCACTTCCGCTGCAGCGTCAATGACCTGCACCGATCCATAAGCGAAATGGCGGCACTTCATCTCCCAGCTGCGCGCATTCGCTACATGAAAGACGACATAGCGTGCCCCGACACGCGCCGCCGTGCGCATGTTCTCGCGCCAAAGCGCGAGCCACTCTGCGCGATTCTCCCCGAAGACGGCAGCGACGTTCTCTCTGCTGCCAAACTCCTTTTGCAGTTCCTCTTCGTTGCCCAGCCAGAAATCGAGCCAGTTCGGCCAGAAGCGCAGATGCACGCCTTGAATCGCTTCCGTCGGAAAGAAAGCCGGATCGCCATAGCCCGTGACCATCAGCTCGATGCCGGAAAGGTCGCCCTGCTGCAAAAGTGCAGCAAGGCGCGACGGATCACCGTCGAGGACCCCCAGCGTATCGCACGCATGATCCGAGATATTCAAAAGCTCCTGCACATCTCTCCCCCTTGTCCGAAAGCGTCGAAGAATGAGGATGCTCCGTGCCGCCCTCTTATCGTTAATTTCTCAAAACGTATAGTTGCAGCTCAACATGAAGTTCGTCGGCGCAACGCGGTAGTTCGCGCCCGTATGCGACGTCACATCCGCACGGTCGAGCACGTTTTCCACGGTCAGGCGAATCTCGCTTCTTTCGTCGGGATGGTAGGCCGTACTCCAACTCGTGAGGAAGTACGGCTTGCACGCATAGGCGGGCTCGCTCGACGGCGACTGCACGCGGCCTGCAAGGTAGGAGCCTGTAAGCGACGAGCTCCACTTGCCCTTCTTGTAGAGAACGCCGCCCGTAAGCTGCAGCTTGCCGAAGGTGCGCTCCCAGTCCGTGCCCTTGCTGCCCTTCGTCTCGGGATTCTGCCATGTGACGCCCCAGTTCCACGAAAAGCCGTGCTTTCCTTGCGTCTCACACGAAAGTTCCAGTCCCGTGTTGCGAAAATCTTCGTTCGTGTACTGGTACCTGTCCTCCCGCGGTTTCCAAGTCGCCGTGATGTTGTCCTTCACATCCATGTGAAAGAGCGCCGCCTTCCACGTATGTCCTGCATGCTTCGCCTTCCAGCCAATCTCATAGGTAACGCCCGTCTGAGGCTTCAAATCCGGTGCAGGCACGAGGCGGCTGCTCGCACCGTACATCTGGGCGAACTTCGGCATGATGAAGGACTGGCTGACGGAAAGATAGAGGCTGTTTTCGTGATCGAGCTTGTGCAGCCACTGACCCGAGGCGCTGAAATTATGATAGTTCTCATCGCGCATCGCCGCTGTCGTCCACGTCTCACGCATGCCAAAGATGCCTGTATCGCGCTCGGTGAACTTCTGCTCCCATTGACCGAACACGCCCCAGTTGTTGCGCATGTAGCTCGTGGGATTCGCCGTCGAGCGAGCAGGCAGAGCTTCGTAGAGTTCATGCTCCAAGCTGAAGCCGAGTACGGCGGTCGCCTTCGGATCGATCTTCCATGTGCGCTGCAGATCGACGCCGTACGTCGTATTGCGCTCACGCGTGTTGTACCAATCGCCGGGCGTCTTCGCACCCGTGCGCGAAATCTCTGTCGGCCCCTTCGCTTCCACCGTCCCTGTATTGAAGTAGAGGCTTCCTTTCCACGCATGATCGTGATAATTGAGCTGGCTCACGTACTGCTCCGTCGTGTAAGTGCGCGCATGGAACGGATCACCGAGGCGCACGCCCGAGGACGTGCGATCCACACGGTCGACGAAGCGCAGATAGGTCGCCTCCGTCTTGTAATAGCCGAAGAGAAAATCAAGCTGCGGATTGATATGATATGTCAATCCCGCGCTCATCTTCTCCACATCGCGCAAGTCGGTGCGCGTCGAGCCTTTGAACTTCGTAGATATGACATCCGTCTCGGCAAGACCGTTCAGATGCCCCCACTTGTCGTAATTGTAGTAGACGCCGAAGCGATCGTCACCTGCGCTCACGCCGTACTGGCGCTGTCCGAAGTTGCCGAAGCCAACATGCGCCGCGTTGCTCGCGCCCTTCTTCGTGATGATGTTCACGATGCCGCTCATCGCCTCGCTGCCGTAGAGGACGGATCCCGAGCCTTTGACGACCTCGATGCGCTCGATCTGATCGGCAGGGATCTGGTCGAGGTTGTACTTGCCGCGCCATGAGATAGGGCTGCCGTTCATGAGCACGAGCGTGCCGCTCTTGAAGCCGCGCACGTTCAGCTCGTTGTTCATCGTTCCCATCGAGGCGCCGGAAGGGCCGAAGGATTTGTAAGTGAAGCCGTTGACCTTGGCGAGCGCATCTGCCGCATCGGCGGCGCCGCTCTCCTTGATGGCCTCACCTGTGATGACCATGGTCGCCGCCGGCACGTCGATGTCGCGCTTCTCGCGGCGCGTCGCTGTCACGACGGTATCTTCAAGCGCATGATCGTCTTCTGCCGCTGCCACAGGCACAGCAGAAGACTCTTCCTTTGCTGCCTTCCCCGTCTGCTCTGGCATTTGCGCCGCCCAAGCGGGGATGGATGTCGCCATAAATGCAGTCGCGATGGCGAGAGTGAGCATCTTCTTTTTCTTGCTTTGCAAAATATATCCTTCTTCCATAAATTCAGTTCAGGCGGAAGTGAAACGTCTTTGTCCAGACGCCGCGTGCACCGCCGTCGCCGGGGTTGAACGTGAAGCGATAGCCTGCAGCCACCGCCGCACTGTCCATCGCGGCGTAGCCCGAGGACGAGATGACGGCGACATCTTCGATCGAGCCATCGGAAGCGACGAAGATCTTGATCGTGACGCTGCCCTCGACGTCCTCCTCAATGAGGTCGGCTGGATAGTCAGGGCGCGCTTCTGAGCGAAGGCTCGCTTCGATGCGCTCCTTGGGTGGCGGCGGAGGCGGTGGGGGGGGTGGTGGAGGTGGAGGAGGCGGTGGCTCAGACTGGCTGACTCCCGTACCTTTGCCGCCCGTGCCCGGTCCCTTACCGTCACCGACACCCGTGCCGACGCCCTTTCCTTCACCACCTTGTCCCAGGGGATTGCCCGCATGCGCCTCGCGCTTCTGACTCGGCTTATCCGGCTCCTCGGGAGGCGTCTGCTCGATCGGAGGCAATGTCTTGTCGGGTATCACAACCTCGTCGACAGCCGGAGTCGCTTCCACCTGCGGCGGTGAGCCGCCGCCTTCGCTTCCCTCATCCTGTGCCTCGTCGTAAATGACGACCTCGACGTTATCGTTCTTCTCTTTCATCGTCGCCACGGAAAAGACGCCGACAGCTGCCGCGATGAAGAAGATGATGAGATGCACACCGAGAGACGCGAGGAGAGCTTTGTATTTATCCCTCGTATTCTCCATACGTCACTTGCCCCCTGCGCTTTCGCCGGCAAGGCCGAAGCGCGTGATGCCCGCACCCTTGAACTTATCGAGGAGCGCATAGACCATGCCATAGTCGATGTCCTGGTCAGCGCGCAGCACGAGGGAGAAGTTGCCGTTCCTCGCATTCTCCGCCTTGGCGCGCTCAAGAAGCGTCTTTTCCGCGATGGGCTGATCCTCAAGGAAAAGGCTGCCGTCCTTCTTCATCGTGACAACATAAGTCACGCGCATCTGTGTTTCCACATTTGCCGCCTTCGGCATATTGACGTCGACCGTCTTGAGATTCACCATGTAGAGCGTGCTGAGCATAAAGAAGACGAGCAGGAAGAACATGATGTCGATCATCGGGATGATAATGATCTCGGGCTTGTCGAAACCCTTCCTGTCCCTGAGCCTCATCGCGCTGCCCCCTCATAGGAAGAAAGCGCGTCCTTCGCACCCTCGACGAGCGAGAAGCACTGCTCCATGTCCGTCACGATACTTTCGATGCGCTGCGTGAAGTACGCATGCACGGCAAGGGCGATGATGGCGACACAAAGCCCCATGGCGGTCGCGATCAGGGCCTCTCCGACGCCGCCCGTGATCGCCGTCGCCTGCCCCGACTGAAGGTTGAACACGGAAAATGCCGAGATCATGCCACTGATCGTGCCGAGAAGACCCAGAAGCGGCGCCATCGTCACGATGACGCTCAAGTAGTAGAGGCGCTTTCGGAGCTTCGACAGCGCGATGCCCGACTGAATCTCCATGTAAGAGGAGACGCGCGATGAATCCTTCTTTACGAGCTTCATCGCCCCGAAAAGGATGTTGGCGAGTGCGCCGCGATGATCTTCGGCAAGTTTCCTCGCCCCCGCAAAATCATCGTTCGCCATGCACTGATAAAACTCTCGCGTAAAGGCGCGTCCCGTGTCCATGCGTGAAAAGTACATCGCACGCTCGATGCCGATCGTCACGACGAAGATCGAGCAAAGGAGCAGCACATACATGATGGCGCCACCCTTGTGGAAAAACTCTATGCCTGTTAGAATTGCGTCCATGAAAAAATCCTCCTGAAATTACATACAATGATGGCATCGACAACAACCGAACCGTATGAGAAAAGCGTCTCCTGCCAAAATGCGGGCAGAAGGCGCCATTCATCATGCAAGCATCAAAACGAGCAGGTAAGGCCGATTTGGTAAAAACGACCTGTGCCGGGATAATAGGAATTTCCTAACCAGCCAGAAGACAACTTGCGCGTATAGTATTCCTCATCCGTAAGATTGTTGATGCGGAAGTACGCTGTCAAGTTCTCCTTAATATCATAGCTGACATTGAAATCCCAAATGGCATAACTGTGATCAAGATAGACGGCCTCATCAAGCCCCGAGCCGATGCGTCCGAGGACGTTCGCCTTCCAAGGTCCCTTCACGTAGTGCAGACCGATGCGATAGCCGTTCGGCTGACTGTTGCCGTTCTCCCAGACATAGCCAACACCCGCACCATTATCCAATTCCGTGCGAATATAGGAATAGCCTAAATCATAACTCCATGCGTCATCAAGCCGCTGACGGAAAGACAGTTCTATGCCGCGCTTCTTTTCCTTGTTGATGTTCGAAGGAGTCCATCCAGAAGGACTGTTTGCCCAACGAATGGCATCATCAAGGCGACTTTCAAAATAGCTGACGCCCATGCTCGTCTTGTCATTGAACTTATGATTCACACCGAGCGTTGCCGTCCAACCCGTTTCCGGATCGAGGTTCGGATTGCCTTTCATCCATGGATCGTTCCAATAGAGATCATCCGCTGTCGGCGCCTTGAACACCCTGCCCCACGAAGCGTAGAACTGCGTCGCTTCATCGGGTCGATAATTCAGCGCTGCCTTCGGAGTCCAATGCGTACCGAACATGCTGTGATGGTCGATGCGCACGCCAGGCACGAACGACAGCTTGCCAAGTTTCATCGTGTCCTGCACGTAGAGCGCCTTGTTCGTAATCTTCTTATCCTTATAGTAACCGCTCCCTTCATTCGAAGAATTGCTACGATGCCACTCCGCACCGGCAATCAACGTGTTATTCTCGTCGAGCTTCCAACCATTCTGATAGTCAACCCCCCATAGAAGCGTGTTGAACTCCGTCCCATACGTCACCGTCTTGTAATTATTGAATACACGCAGGAATCCCGGCGCCGCCGTGCCTTCCTTGAATCGATAGGAAGCACTGACGTTGTTGAACACCTCCGTCATCTTGTTGCCGGAAAACGGCGGCACAACCGAGGCACCTCGACAATCATACTGCGCGGCATTGACGGAGCGATGCCCGTAATAGATATGCGCTGAGCTGCGATCGTCGATCTTGTCATCGAGGCGCAGGGAGAAACTGCGATTGCGATAATCGCTGCTATCCATCTTATAGCCTGTACCCTTGTAGTTGTAATCGAAGTTGCCTCCGTTCGTCATGGCACCCGTCACGAACCAGCTGTAGTTGCCATCCGTGCCCTGGTTTGTCAGCTCAAGGCTGTGCGTCTTCCACGAACCCGTGCTGAGGTCGACGGTCGTTTCATTCTTCACGCCCTTCTTCGTGATAATGTTGATGACGCCGCCCACAGCATCGCTGCCGTAGAGAGCCGAGCCGCCACCCTTGACAATCTCGATGCGCTGGATGTTCTTCATCGAAGGAATCATATTAAGATCTGCACTGGAACGACCAGAAGATGCGCCTTGATCATTGTTGACTCGCTCCCCGTCGACAAGGACGATCACGCGTTCATCTCCATTGAGACGAACGATCTCCTGCTGCTGCCCGCCCATGCGCGTGACAGTCACTCCGTTTACATGCTCAACAGCCTCGCCAACCGTTGCATAGTGATTCGCAGCGATTTCCTTCGCCGTGATGACTGTGACGTTGGCTGGAGTGTCCATGCGCTCTGTCGGGATGCGCTCCGCCGTCACGACGGTCGCGCCGAGGTCGTTCACTGCATTCTCTGTCGCTTCGTCAGCCGCATCGTTTTCTGCCGCGAACACCGGTGCGCAACAGAGACTCGACGCAAAAAAAGCCGCCAACACCTTCCTTGTCAAACCATCCTTGCCGTAGATTTTCTTGCTCTTCATGCTCATTTCTCCTCCTTGATGATTTTAATGAATCCTTATTCCACCGCCGAGAGATGCTCTTCGCGTCCTTGGGCGAAAGCGTCTCCGTATGCGCGATAGGCGATTTCCTGCACGCCAAGTACGAAGTCCTGCGAGCAGTTGTAGATATAGGCTTCCGTCGGTTCTTCGAGGCGATGCTCGCGGATGGCCTTGACCGTCTGCAGGGACGGATCGTCGAAGTATTCCTTGCGGAACTTGTCGACGTCGAATTTCCCATGGTCGTTGTACGTCGGCACGAAGAGGATGTCTGGATTGATCTCGACGAGCTGCTCCTTCGTCATGGCCTGGCCGTCGCGGATGCCGAGCGCCGACCTGCCGTTCTTCACGCCCGCATAGCGGCAGGCGTCGTCAAAGCTGGAGCCGATGCCGCCATAACCCGACATCAGGGAGATCAAGACGACTGTCTTGCGCTCGCTCTCGGGGATGGCGCTGACCTTCTTCTCTATGCCTTTAAGATGCTCGTCCATCATCGCGAGGAGCTTTTCCCCGCGTTCGGGCACGCCTGCCGCCTGCGCGAGAAGCGCGATCGTCTCCTTAATCTCAGCGAGATTCCTCGCGCCCTTGCAGACGACGACGGTAAGTCCCGCTTCACGAAGCGACGGTACAATGGCGAGGTCACCCCAGTCAGGCACGATGACGAGATCAGGCGAAAGCGCGACGAGCTCTTCGACCGTCGGATTGCCGACGCGCTTTTCCACCTTCTTCGCAAGATCCACAACATTCGAGCTTACAGGATCGTCAAGGAGGCTGTTTACCGCTGCCATATCTTCGGGCGGCACAAGACCAAGCATGACCTCGTCCGTGCTCATCGAAAGCGTGACAATGCGATGTGGTTTCGCAGGCACGGTGACGACCGTACCTTGGCTGTCCGTGACCGTATAGCTTCCTGCGCCGCCCTGCGCCGCCTCCGGCGCGATACGGCACGCCGTCAGCAGCAGGCAGACGACGACTAGGACTATGGCAAAGAAACTTTTCTTCAAACTTTTTCCTCCCTTTACCGCCTCCTGCGACAAAGCTTAGATAGCAGTGAAGTCCAACTTTCTGCGAGAAAAGCATCCATAAAAAAGAGCCTTTCCCCCTCGAAGAGAAAGGCTCCCTTATGCAGCAGCGCAAAGGCGCACGGATGCAAAGAAGAATCCCCTTCCCATCGCTCGCAGGTCAAACGGTGATCGTCAAGCAGGCAGTTCTCCTGGCTCGGTTCATCGCTCGGCTGCGCCTTCCCAGGGAAGTACCCCAGTGACATCCTTGCAGCTTCGCTCCCCTCACAGTGGCGGGACCGCTCCGGCATAACCGGATTTTCTCTTAGACCCTTGCGGGTACCTGCTCCACAGCGTGATTTTCTCCGCTGTAACTTATGAAATTATAACTAGACTTAATCCAGACCCTATGCTACCGCAAAACTCTCGGCTTGTCAATGCACTTTAAGAAGAACGACAAGGGGCTGCCAAAAGGCAGCCCCTTCCCTTCGTCTCCTATGAAAGCTATGCTCAGCCCAACGACTGCAGAAGCATCGCTGCGCTCGCTCCGCTCGCAGCACCATGAAGGCGCTTCCTTTTCGGGAATCTTCCCATGAAGATTGGAAGTGTGCTATAATATAGACGGTGCTACTACAACGGTGGCGGTCGATTCTTAGCCCTCCTTGGCGGTCAACGTCAGCCAATCATGCGGCGCGCTTTGCGCTTGCATTCTTGGGACGTTTTCGCATACGAGCCGTTTGCCAATCAGCCGCGCCCTTTGAGCTTGCTTCTTGGACGGCTCAGCAGGGCGTTGCTTATGACGATTAATGATTTGATTGCGTTGCTCTTGGTAACGCTTTTCATCCTCATCGTTCTGAAAGCATAAGAAAACCCGCCTAGTCTTTGCCGGAAGAGGCGGGCTTTCTTAACCCAAATTTCTCTAGCGGGGCTGACCGTTACCAGTAGCACCCTTTCCACGCTTATTATACGACGTAAAAGCAGATTCGTCAAATTCCACTGCAAAGGAGTCCTGCTCATGCCCGCTTCTCCCTTCACCTGCGTCGGCTTTCCTCCGAGCATCGACGCAAACTGCACGCATATCATTCTCGGCTCGATGCCGGGCGCGGCGTCGCTCAGGGCGCAGCAATACTACGCCTACCCGCAGAATCGCTTCTGGCGGCTCATGGCGTATCTGTTGGAGGGCGGTGAGCCGCCGCAGGACTATGCGGCGCGGCTCCAGATGCTGCTCCGCCACCATATCGCGCTTTGGGACTCCATCGCCTCGTGCGAGCGCGAAGGCAGCTTGGACTCAGCGATTCGCGCGGCAAAGCCCAACGACTTCACCGCACTCCTCGCGCATTATCCGCGCCTCTCCACCTTCTGCCTGAACGGCGGCAAATCGGCCGATACTTTCCGCCGTGCCAACAAGCCACTTCTAAAACGCGACGATCTCACCTTTCATGCACTGCCCTCGACGAGCGCCGCCAACGCGCGCTGGCGCTTCGACGATCTCGCAAAAGCATGGAAAAAGGCGCTCCCCCTCGAAGAGTAAGGGGAGCGCCTTTTCTTCTCGATGAGCAGGCGGCGCACAGCGTCCACAAAACGAATGTTGAATGTTGTGCGTACAGCTTACGCTTCGATATAAAGCGCCTGCACCATGATGTCGACCTCGCGCACGAAAAGTCCCGTCATGTATTCGACCTTCGTTCTCACGCGCTGCTGCGTCTCCTTGATGAGTGTCGGAATATGGCTGCCGTAGGTCAGCACGACGGAACAGGAAATCTCAAGGCCGCGATCCTCGTCGCCTTTCCAGACGTGGCGCACGCGCACAGAACCGACCTTCGAGATGTATTCCTTCTCATGCACGATGCGCACGACCATCTCGCGAATTGCCAGATCGTCGATGATGAGCTTGCCATAATAGCTGAACACCGGGCGCACGATGGACTTCTCGCCGAGTTTGCGGCGACGCGTGCGGTTGCGGCGGAAAAAGGACTGGATGGGATCGATGAGGAAGCCCGAAGCATGAGGCTTCAGCTCGATCGTCGGAACGGGTATGATGTGCTTGCCCTGCTTCAGTCGGCTGTCCCGCGCTTTTTGCATCTCACGCTGCGTCGCGATGTCTTCGATGTGGATGATCTGTTCGATCGTCGGCAGTTTCAGTATGCGCACGATCTTATAGACCATGTTCTCGGAAGTCCCAAGGATGAGGATGCGATGCGGCCTGCACTCAGCGATAGCAGAACGCACTTCTTCCGCATGTCCGGGCAGAACGAAAATGGCGCGGCGCACCGCCATGATTTTGCTCTTCTCCATCTTGGCGGAAGAACCGGCGACGATCTTGCCGTCCTTGATCAGGATGCCGTCATCAATGATGGCGTCCGCCTGATGCTGATGCGCCACGAGCAAGGCGCGGTGACTCTTGCCTGTGCCGCTCGGACCTACGAATGCTATGACGTCCATATCTTTCTCTCCTGCTTCTTTAAGAAACTAAAGCGAGGGAATTTTCCTGCGAAATCCTTGCAAAAAGGACAGTCGGTCTCTCTAAAGATTCATTCTCGGCTTATACAGCTTCTCCGCGAATGAATCCTCCACCGTGAAGATGCCAAGTTCCTGCGGATAGCGCGAAGCAAAGCCGTGGAAGTCCGAGCCGCCCGTCACGAGCAGATGGCGGCGCTCCGCCATACCGAGATAGCGCTGCGTATCGACCGTATCGTGCTGCGGATAAAACGCCTCAATGCCCTCGATGCCGAGGTCGAGCACATGCTCGACGAGCGCGTCGTCACCGACAAGCTTCGGATGAGCGAGGACGGGCGTACCGCCCGCATTCTTGATCAGCGCGACGATTTCTTCCGGCTCTAGGCGATAGTGTGAAACATAAGCGGGACGGCCTTTGGAAAGCACAGCATCGAACGCCTCGCGCACGCTGGAAAAACAGCCTTTGAGCACGAGAGCCCGTCCGATGTGCGAGCGGCTGATGGATTTGCTCGTGCCTGCTACCTTCAGCACATCCGTTTCCGTAATGCCGTAGCCAAGCTCCTGCAGCTTCTCCACCATCTCAGCGAAGCGACTCCAACGCGCCTCTCCCACATCGTTCAGGCGGTCGAGGAGATCGCGGCGATAGATGTCGACATTGTAGCCGAGGATATGGATTTCCCGCTTTTCATGATGGGCGCTGAACTCAATGCCCGGTATGATGCCGATGCCCTTCGCAGGCAAAAGCCCTTCCTCATAAAGATGCGTGACGCCGTCCACGGTATCATGATCCGTGATTGCGATGTAGCGAAGCCCCGCTTCCTTCGCCGCCGCCACAAGCTCCTCGGGCGTCATCTTTCCGTCGGAATATGACGTATGCGTATGCAGATCGCTGGACACTGGAACCTCACTCCCTTGCTGAACCCATGCAAAGCCCTCAACGCGGCTCTACGATGAGTTTGATCGCCGTGCGCTCCTCGCCGTCGATCTCGATATCGGCGAAAGCAGGAACGCAGACAAGATCGATGCCGTGCGGCGCGACAAAGCCGCGCGCAATGGCGATTGCCTTGACGGCCTGATTCAGGGCGCCTGCGCCGACCGCCTGCATCTCGGCCGCGCCTGATTCCCGAATGACTCCGGCCAAAGCCCCCGCGACAGCGTTCGGATTCGACCTCGCTGAAACCTTCAAGACTTCCATGATCGCCTTCCCTCCCAAAAATCCCTGCAGCGTCTTTCTGCCGATTCAGATTTTTCATTCATTATCAGAAGAACCGTACACCTTATCTCTCCATGTATTCTATACAAAAAAGAAAAATCCTGCTGCCAAGGAAGCACGGATAAATTCAGCCGTCCATTTTCATTTTATCCGCGCTCTTCTAGCCCTTCTTCATGATGCGCTCGATGGAGAGCGTCCGATTCGTCGCATCGTCCACCTCGACGATCACGGCACTGTAGACGACAGGGCCTTCCGCCACCTCAAAGCGCACGGGGCGGCACGTCGTAAACTTCTCCAGCACGCGGTCGACGCGCACGCCGAGCACCGAGTCCCACGGCCCCGTCATGCCGAGATCCGTGATATAGGCGGTACCGCCCGGCAGAAGGCGCTCGTCCGCCGTCTGCACATGCGTATGTGTGCCGACGACGGCATTGACGCGTCCGTCGAGATACCAGCCCATCGCAGCCTTCTCCGAAGTCGCCTCCGCATGGAAATCGAGAAAGATGACGTCCGCCTCGTCACGAATCTCGCGCAGGATTCTCTCGATCTTTTGAAACGGACAATCCATATCGGGCATGAAGACGCGGCCGGACATATTGATGACGGCGATGTTCTTCGCGCGATGAGGATAGATGCAATAGCCTTTCCCCGGCGCTCCGTCTGGGTAATTGGCGGGTCGGATGAGAAAAGGCTCGTCGTCGATGAACTCCAAAACGTCCTTCTTGTCCCAGACATGATTGCCCGACGTCACGACGTCGGCGCCCCCATGGTAGAGCGCATCGAGCGACTTGCGCGTAAACCCCTTGCCCCCCGCAGAATTTTCCCCGTTGACGATGACGATGTCCACCGCCTTTTCCTTGCGGATTCCCGGTGTGAAGCGACTGAACGCCTCCCTGCCCGCTCTGCCGCAAACATCTCCAACCAGCATGACTCTCAAAACATAACCACCTCTCGTGCGCCCGAGGTCTTCCCCACGGGCACGAATCTTGTGGACACGTTCTCGTACTCACGCGCCTTCAACAAACGACAAGCGGCACTCCTGCCGCTTGCGTCATATTTTCTTTTTGCCGGACGGCTTACTTATTGAACACCATGACGCGGCCTTCCTCACGGATGCCGATCATGCGATCAGACATGCGGCTGCCCTTGAGGCTGCCGATGATGTGGTCGATCGCCTCCTCACGCAGGAAATTGTCCTCCTCGTAGCCGTCGCGCGTCTCATCGGAAACGAGTGCGTCGCCGAAGCGTTCGTACATGAGGTCTGCCAGAAGGGCGATCTCGCCACGGGAAAGCGTGCGGACATCGCGCAGGACACGAAAGAACGCCGTATTCCCCTGTCCTTCGAGAGAAAAATCAATCTCCCCCGGAATCAACCCTTCAAGGTCGTGGTATGTGAGAATACTTTCCTCAAGAAACGCCGCCGTCTCCTCGAATTCCTGCCGAGGAGGAACCTTCGTCAGGGTGAAGGAGAAGTACAGAGCCTCCTTTTCCGGTTCATAGCTCACCATGCCGATCTCCGGATAACAGACGAGAATGGACACCAACAGATTGATCCCATCCTTGTTCGGCTTCTTCGCACTTGTCATGAATCTGCCCAAAGCAAACACCTCGTTTCCCTAATCACAGCCAGAATACTCGCGGTACGCCTTGCGCCGCTCTTTCTAAAAACCAAGGGTGCTGAGAAGCATCCTCCCAACACCCCTATTATACAACTATTTGGCGTAATCAACAACGCGCGTTTCGCGAATGATCGTCGCCTTGATCTGACCCGGATATTCAAGCTCCGACTCGATCTTCTTCACGATGTCGTGCGCGAGCGCTACCGATGCCGTATCGTCGACCTTCTCGGGCTTGACCATCACACGCACTTCGCGCCCCGCCTGGATGGCGAAGCAACTGTCGACGCCATCGAACGACTCGGCGATCTCTTCGAGACGTGTCAGGCGCTTCAGATACGCTTCCAGACTCTCGCGGCGCGCGCCCGGCCTTGCCGCCGACACGGCGTCCGCCGCCGCGACAAGCACGGCTTCGACCGTCGTCGGCTCCACATCGCCGTGATGTGCATGGATGGCGTTGATCACGTCCTTGTGCTCGCGGTACTTCTTCGCAAGATCGGCACCGATCGTCACATGCGACCCCTCGACCTCGTGATCAACCGCCTTGCCCACATCGTGCAGCAGACCGCTGCGCTTTGCGAGCATCACGTCAGCGCCGATCTCCGATGCCATGACGCCAGCGAGATGAGCGACCTCGATCGAGTGGTTGAGCACGTTCTGTCCGTAGCTCGTGCGATAGCGCAGACGTCCGAGGAGTTTAACAAGCTCGGGATGAAGCCCATGTACGCCCGTTTCAAACGTCGCCTGCTCGCCCGCTTCCTTGATGCGCTGGTCAACCTCGCGCTTTGCCTTCTCGACCATCTCCTCGATGCGCGCCGGATGGATGCGCCCATCCGTCACGAGCTTCTCCAGTGCGATGCGAGCCACTTCGCGGCGCACCGGATCGAAGCCCGAAAGGATGACAGCCTCGGGCGTATCGTCGATGATGAAGTCGATGCCCGTCAGTGTCTCAAGCGTGCGGATGTTGCGCCCCTCGCGCCCGATGATGCGGCCCTTCATCTCATCGTTCGGCAGTGAGACGACGGAAACCGTCGTCTCCGCCACCTGATCGGCAGCACAGCGCTGGATGGCGAGCGAAACGATGTCACGCGCACGCTTGTCCGCCTCATCTTTCGCCTGCTGCTCATAATCCTTGATCATCAGAGCCTTCTCGTGCTTGAGCTCTTCTTCCGCCTCCGTCAGGAGCATCGTGCGCGCTTCCTCCGCCGTCAGGCTAGAAATGCGCTCCAACTCTTCCTTCTGCTTGTCGCGAAGTTCATTGATGGATGCCCGCGTGCGGTCGATCTTCGCTTCCTTGCTCAAGAGGACTTCTTCCTTCTTCTCCAAGGAATCGAGCTTGCGGTCGAGATTCTCTTCCTTCTGCACGATGCGGCGTTCCTGCCGCTGCAGCTCACTGCGCCGCTCCTTTGTATCGCGATCAAGCTCCTGACGGAGCCGATGAATATCCTCCTTCGCCTCAAGCAAAGCCTCTTTCTTCTTGGACTCGCCCTTGGCCTCCGCCTCGGCAACGATCCGCCTCGCCTCATCTTCGGCAGAGCCGATCTGCGCCTCCGCAGCTCTCTTGCGCAGCAGATAACCGCCGCCCACGCCGGCGACCAACGAGAGAATGACCGCCAAAACTATCTCAATGATAACTAACACCTCCTAGGTCGTTCAGGATTCGCCAAAACTCTTCTTCGACTCTTCCTTCTATGATATGTTTTTCGTATGTGGCTAAAAACTATACTTTCCTATTGTATGCTGTTTCCCATGTCCTGTCAAGAATTATCCTCCAAAGCCCCCCTAAAGGCCTAGGGAACGACGACAAAAAATTTCCCGTCCCATCTCCTCGTGCAGGAAAATTCTCCATTCTCTATAATATATAAATGGAAAAGGAGGCTTCCCCATGCATCTCGCAAACTACCGCACATCCATCATCCTAGGCGTCACCTTTACGCTTCTGCTCTCCGCCTTCTGGTTTTTCCCCGATCTCGCCTTCATCATCTTCCTCTCGCTCCTCCTGCAGCTCCTCCTGCAGCCACCCGTCGATTTCCTGCAGCGCAAGAGAGTACCGCGCACTCTTGCGGCCGGCCTTGTCGTCATTGCCTTCATCGCACTTCTCACAGGAATGATCGTCCTGCTCTCGCTCTCCTTCGTTCCTACCTTCCGCAACTTTGTCGCCGACTTGCCAACCATCACCCTGAGTCTGCAGAACATTCCTTTCGTATCGGAGTCCGAATTCCTGCGCAGCGAACTCAGCGACGTTCTCGCCAATCTTCGCAGCCTGAGCACGGATCTGCTGAAATCCTCCCTGTCCTTCCTCTTGGAAATCTTCGGCAAGTTCATGGCGTTCGTCATCATCATCTTCGTGACCTTCTATCTTCTTAAGGACGGCAAGAGCATAAAAATCTGGCTTGCAGGACTCTTCCCGCAAGCCTCAAGAAGACGCGTACTGAACCTCTTTAATGACATCCTTCGCGCATTGCGCGTCTATATCTTCAGCCAGATTGTCATGTGTGCCATCACGGGCACAGTCGTCTTCCTCTACTTCGAGTTCGCCGGCCTTCCCTACGCCTCTGTCTTCGCGTTCCTCTCCGGGGCGGGCGAGTTCATCCCCGTACTCGGCCCGACTGCCGCCTCAGCGTTCGGCGTCTTCTTGACCGCTACCGAGTCGAGCGCCCTCGTGCTGCAGACCGTCCTATTTTACATCGTGCTCACGCAGATCAACCACAACTTTGTCTACCCTCTTCTCATTGGCAAATCCCTAAATCTCCATCCTGTCGCCATCATCCTAGGCGTCATCTTCGGCGGTGAAATCCTCGGACCCGCCGGCATGTTCCTCGCCGTCCCCTTCATCGTCATCGTAAAGCTCGTAATCGCCGACATCTATCGCGATCAGCAGGAATCTGGCCGGCAGCGTGAGGAAGAAATGGCGTAATTCGACTATATAGGAAAATAGCCTGCCGCAAAACACGGCAGGCTATTGTCTTATTCTCAATCGCAGCAGCCTCCGGCAGGCTTGTCAAAATACTTCTGGATGATCTCCACCGCGCAGTAGTCGCCGCACATGGAGCAGGCACCTTCATCCGCGTCGTTTCTCGCCTCGCGGCGCGACCGCGCGCGCGCCGGATCGATGGCGAGCGCGAGCTGCGCCTCCCAGTCGAGCGTCTTTCGCGCCTCCGCCATCTTCCGATCCCACTCCACTGCCCCTGGTACGCCCTTGACGATGTCGGCTGCGTGCGCGGCGATGCGGCTTGCGATCACGCCGTCGTGTACGTCCTCCAACGTCGGCAGGCAAAGGTGCTCGGCGGGAGTCACGTAGCAGAGAAAGTCAGCGCCGCTCACGGCGGCGAGCGTGCCGCCGATCGCCGCCGTGATGTGGTCATAGCCCGGAGCGACGTCCGTCACCAAGGGGCCGAGAACATAAAACGGCGCATTGTGGCACAATCTCTTTTCGAGCTTCATGTTCGCTGCGATCTGATCGAACGGCATGTGCCCCGGTCCTTCCACCATGACCTGGACGCCGCGCTTCCACGCGCGGTCAACGAGTGCGCCGAGGTTGACGAGTTCCGTAATCTGTGCACGATCCGTCGCATCGGCAAGGCAGCCGGGACGCAGACCATCGCCCAGACTGATCGTCGAATCGTACGTTTCACAGATGTCGAGGATATCATCGAAATGCGTGTAGAGAGGATTTTCCTTCTCATTGTAGAGCATCCATCCCGTGATGAAGGAGCCGCCGCGGCTCACGACGTCCATGACACGCCCCTCTTCGCGCAAATTGCGCACGGCTTCAAGTGTCAGACCGCAATGCAGCGTCATGAAGTCCGCTCCATCCTTCGCCTGCTGCTCGATCGTTTGCAGGATGTCATCCGCCGTCATCTCAACCACGGCGCCGTGCCGCTTGATCGCCGTGACCGTCGCCTCGTAGAGCGGCACCGTGCCGACCATGACGGGCGAATGCGCAATGATGCGCCGCCTCGACTCATCGATATTGTTGCCCGTCGAGAGATCCATGACAGCATCCGCTCCCGAACGCACAGCTTCATCAAGCTTTTCCAATTCCGGCTCAATGTCAGGGAACGTGCTCGATGTGCCGATGTTCGCATTGACCTTCGTGCGCAGTCCCTCACCAACGCCCGCCGGCTTCAGTCCCGCGTGATTGACGTTGGCACAGATGGCGACCGCTCCTCTTGCCACGCGCTCGCGAATCGTCTCCGCCGTCAGCTGCTCCGCCTCCGCCACCTGCCGCATGGCATCGGTGATCTTGCCCTCTCTTGCATACTGCATCTGCGTTGCCATAATATTCCTCCTTGCAAATTGCACAAAACTATTTTCTCTCGGCGAATCCACAGCAGAGCAACAGCAAAAAGGAGCTGCCCGCAAAGTGCGGCAGCTCCTTCAAAATTCCCGGAAAACCACCACTTCCCTACGCAGGTATTACCCCAACAGGTTCCAAGGGTCGACTCCGTCATGCGCGAGTCTCTCAGCAAATGCTCCCCCAGTGGATTCATATTCTCTTTATTTTTCTTATTTCGGATTGTACTCGATGATCTTGATATTCTTATGCTCGTTCAAATCGACGACCTGATCCTGCGTGATGCGAATGAGCGGATGCGCCGCAAAGTCCTCGGGATAGCCGACGAGGATGCCTTGGAGACCGTTGCTCAAGGTGACGGTCGAGCCGAGGAACACATGCTTGATGTTGTTGAGAAACGGCATGCAGACAGCGGGATCGAGCTTACTGAACATGTCCTCGGAAATCTGCGCGATGGCACTAAACGGCGTCTGCTTCACATAGCCTTCGCGCTCCGTCGTGATGTTGTCGTAGATGTCCGCGACGGCAATGATGCGCGCATACTCATGGATGTCCTTACCCGTAAGTCCCGACGGGAAGCCCGATCCGTCCATGCGCTCGTGATGCTGCAGCGCAGCGAGACGCACGCCCTCGGAAACGTCCTTGTTGGCACTGAGGATATTGAAGCCGTCGCGCGCATGATTGCGGTACGCTTCGAGGTCTTCGCCCTTGAGCGTCTGAATGTTCTTTTCCAAAAGGCGCTCCGTAAACTTCGTCTTGCCGATGTCGTGCATGAAGCCCGCCATGATGATGTCATGCGTCTTCTTCTGCGGAATGCGCATCCACTTGGCGATGACGCCTGCGAGGATGGAGACGCGCAGCGAATGATTGTAGACGTCGCTCGCGAGATGGTTGAGTTCATACAAATAGTCGATGGCGCCGCTCTGCTTCGACATGGGCGCGAGATCTCGCTGCACCATCGCCGTCGTGCGCTCGACGGGCACCTCGTTGTCCTTGGCGACAGATTTGAAAATGTCCTGCGCTTCGGAGACAACTTCCTTGTATTCAGCGACGAAAGCATGGCTGCGCGTCAGCGGCTCACCGACAACAGGCGTCGTCGTCAGTTCGAAATCATCTTTGACATAGACGGCCGGTATATTCAAGAATCCCAAACGCGTGATATGCGCCTTCGTCAGAACGGTGTTCTCCGAGAGCACGACGATCATGTTGTCGTTGACGATGGTGCGCGCCAAGGTCATTCCAGGATGCAGATCCTCGATGGATACGGCTTTCAAAGCAAACTCCTCCTTTGGGAAACGGCATATATCATGGGAAGCGCTGATAAAATGAAGTCGTCCAGATTTACACAGATGTGCTCGTTCTGTCTAGGAGACAAACCGCAGGCGTAGCAACAGCTACGTTGAGGATTTGTCGACGACGAGAGGACAGCACAGATGTATGAAGATGGACAGCTGAATTTATCCGTGATTCCCATAGTCGCGCTTCTTCCGTACATGAATCGATTCGGAATTCATCCGAATACTTTCTCTATGCTTAATTCTCTACAAAAGTCGGAAATCCTTTATCGTACTGGGAAATTCTTTCCTTTTTGTAAGAACCGACTTTTTACCCATTCTGCCGAATCGCGTCGCACACCTTTTCGTGGATTTCACGCACCTCGTAAATCAAAGGCCGGATTTCCTCCACATCCCTGCCCGAGCGAAGCTCTTTTCCGATCGCATCCGCCAGCGCCGAGAGTTTGACGAGACTGAGATTCGCTGCCGTTCCCTTCAACGTATCGATGGCCTTCTCCGCCATGGAGATGTCGCCCATTTCGATACCTGCCCAGAATTCCTGAAAAGAGCCGTCATAGAGGAACTTCGACAGAAATTCAAGATAAAGCGCCTCGTTTCCCATGAAACGCTCCAAACCTTTGGCATAGTCGATGCCCGCCGCCCTGCACGTCTCTTCTTTCAAGAAACATCCTCCTTTCGCCAACGCTTCCAACCAACTATTCCGCGCGTCCAAGTCACATGCCGCCGCTTTTGCCACTTGCCAGACCAACCGCATCGACATACGGCTTGATGTCGACGACAGCGCTGCCGTCCAAGGCGTCGAGATGGCACACGAAGAGCCTCCTTCCCTCGCGCCGCAGAAGTTTCACGGCGCAAAGCGACAGGGGATTCGGGCGATGCGGCGAGCGGCATGCGAATACGCCGCAGGAACGCGTGCCGCTCGGCGGCGTCGTCACTAGGCGGTCGCGCTCGGCGAGGTGCGCCCAGTAGAGTACCGTGAGCCATTCGCTCTCTTCGACATGCTCCAAGGCGGGCGCATACGCCTCGTCAATCTCGATGACAGACTCCTCCTCGCTGAAAAATCCCTGGCGCGGTATCTGCTGCAAGCTCTTGTAGGGACTGTGCACCGCGCCGATGCGCTGCAATTCCATCCAGCTGCCTCCCCTCGCTTCACTCGACCTTGAGCGTCAGTTTCTCGCCGTTGATGTTCCACGCCTTGCCCTCCGGCTCCTTTTCATAGGAGATTGCGTCGGCGAGCGTGATTCGCTTGATGTACTCCTCGTTCTTCGCCATGAGCGCTGCGATCTTCTCGTTGCCTCCCGCCGTGATCTTGATGTGGTCGGTGACTTCGAAGCCGTTCTCCTTGCGCATCGTCTGTACCTTGCTGACGATCTCGCGCACGAAGCCCTCCTCGATGAGCGCAGGGCTCAAGGTCGTCTCCAGGGCGATCGTGACCGCGCCGTAGCGTTCCGTGACGAAGCCTTCCGTCTGCGCCATCGACACCTCGACATCTTCTGCCTCCAGCGTGACTTCACCCGAGGGGAGCGCGAGCTTCAGCTTGCCCGTGCGGTCAAGCTCGTCCTTCGCCTCGTGCCCATTGACTTTTGCGAGAGCCGCCTTGACCTCGCCGATCCTCTTGCCGACCTTCGGCCCCAAGACCTTGAACTGCGGTTTGAAGCTGTAGCTTAGGAACTCTTCCATGTCGTCCTTGAAGACGACTTCCTTGACGTTCAGCTCGTTCTCGACGATCTCGCGGAAGAAATCGTCGAGCGCGTGCGCCGCCTTGACGAACATCCTGCCGATGGGCTGGCGGTTCTTGATGTTTGCAGCGTTTCGCGCTGCACGCCCCAAGACGACGATCTCAAGGACGATCTCCATGTTGTCTTCCAGCGATGCGTCGATATACTCTTCATGCACGGCAGGGAAATCGCAAAGATGGATGCTCTCGGGCGCCTCCTTGTCGATGCTGCAGACGATGTTCTGATAAATGGCCTCCGTCATGAAAGGGATCATCGGCGCGGCGGCCTTCGCCGTCGTCACGAGCGCCGTATAGAGCGTCATGTAGGCATTGACCTTATCCTCGCCCTCGCCCTTCGCCCAGAAGCGCTCGCGGCTGCGGCGCACATACCAGTTGCTCAGTTCATCGACGAAGCTCTGCAGGGCCTTCGCCGCTTCCGTGACCTTGTAGGCGGCGAGATTTTCGTCGACCGCCTTGACCATCGTGTTGAGGCGCGACAGAATCCATTTGTCCATGACGGCGAGCTTCTCGTAGTCGAGTGCATGATCGAGCGGATTGAAATTGTCGATATTGGCATAGAGCACATAGAAGGCATAGGTATTCCACAGCGTGCCCATGAACTTTCGCTGCCCTTCCTGCACGGCACCGTCGTGGTAGCGGTTCGGCAGCCACGGTGCGCTGTTCTCATAGAAGTACCAGCGGATCGCATCCGCACCGTGCTTCCTCAGCGCATCCATCGGATCGACGGCGTTGCCCTTCGACTTCGACATCTTGCGGCCGTTCTCGTCCTGCACATGGCCGAGGACGATGACGTTCTTGTACGGCGCCTTGTGAAAGAGCAGCGTCGAGATGGCGATGAGCGAATAGAACCAGCCGCGCGTCTGATCGACGGCCTCGGAGATGAAGTCCGCCGGGAAGCGGCGCTCGAATATCTCCTTGTTCTCGAACGGGTAGTGCCACTGTGCAAAGGGCATCGAGCCGGAATCGAACCAGCAGTCGATGACCTCGGGCACGCGGTGCATCTCCTCGCCGCACTCGGAGCAGCGGATCGTCACGGCGTCGACGTAGGGGCGATGCAGCTCAAGCTCCTCCGGGCAGTTGTCCGACAAGGACTTCAGCTCTTCGATCGAGCCGATCGAATGCTGGTGTCCGCAGTTGCACTCCCAGATGTTGAGCGGCGTACCCCAGTAGCGGTTGCGGCTGATGCCCCAGTCCTGCACATGCTCAAGCCAGTCACCGAAGCGTCCCTTGCCGATGCTCTCAGGGATCCAGTTGACCGTGTCGTTGTTCGCAATGAGTTCGTCGCGCACCGCCGTCATCTTGATGAACCACGACTCGCGCGCGTAGTAGACGAGCGGCGTGTCGCAGCGCCAGCAATGCGGATAGCTGTGCTCGAAAACGGGCGCCTTGAAGAGAAGCCCCTTTTCTTTCAAGTCCTGCAAGATCAGCGGATCGGCGTCCTTGACGAAGACGCCCGGCCAGTCCGTGTCCGCCGTCATCTCGCCCTTTGCGTCAACGAACTGCACGAAGGGCATGTCGTACTTGCGGCACACGCGGTTGTCGTCCTCGCCGAACGCCGGCGCCGTATGGACGATGCCCGTGCCGTCGGACGTCGTGACATAGTCGTCGCATATGACGAAGAACGCCTTCTTCTTGATCTTTCCTTGCGCATACGGATAGAGCGGCTCATAGTCGCGATGCTCAAGCTCCTTGCCCTTCATGCGCGCGAGAACCTCGCGCTCGCCCTCGACGCCCTCGAAGACCGCATCGACGAGCGCTTCCGCGAGATAGTAGACAGTATCGCCGACGCGCAGCTTCACATAGGTCACATCAGGATTGACGCAGAGGCCGAGGTTCGACGGCAGCGTCCACGGCGTCGTCGTCCAAGCGAGGAAGTACGCGTCCTCCCCCTTCGCCTTGAACTTGACCATGGCGGAGCGCTCCTTGACGTCCTTATAGCCCTGCGCGACCTCGTGCGAGGAAAGCGGCGTGCCGCAGCGCGGGCAGTACGGCACGACCTTGTAGCCCTTGTAGAGCAGGCCTCGCTTCCAAATCTCCTTGAGCGCCCACCACTCCGACTCGATGAAATCGTTCTCATAGGTGATGTACGGATGCTCCATATCGGCCCAGAAGCCGACGACATCGGAGAACTCCTCCCACATGCCCTTGTACTTCCAGACGGATTCGCGGCATTTCTTGATGAAAGGCTCCATGCCGTACTTCTCGATCTGATCCTTGCCGTCGAGTCCGAGCGCCTTCTCCACCTCAAGCTCCACAGGCAGGCCATGCGTGTCCCAGCCCGCTTTTCTAAGGACGCGTTTTCCTTTCATCGACTGGTAGCGCGGCAGCATGTCCTTGATGACGCGCGTCAGCACATGACCAATGTGCGGCTTGCCGTTCGCCGTCGGCGGCCCATCGTAGAACGTGAAGTTCTCCTTGCCTGCGCGCTGGTCAATCGCCTTCTGGGCGATGTCGTGCGATTTCCAGAAGTCTTCGACCTCCTTCTCGCGCTCAACAAAATTCAATGTCGTGTCTACCTTCTTGTACAGCAAGATTTTCCCTCCTATAAAAAAGCCTCCATCCCGAAACAGGATGAAGGCGTACTTTCCTGCCAGCTTTCTTTCAGCATTTCATATCCTTTTTCCAACCCTAATGATAACGCAAAACAGCAAAAAAGCCAAGTGTAATCTTCCAAGAAAGCTGCGCACACAAATGTCCGCTTTAAGAATATTGTGGCTGGTCATATAGAAACCCAAGCCATCCGTCATACCTTCGACTTGACTTATCGACTTGATGGTAATTTTTCCTCCTTCTTTTTGCCAAAAAACCCAACAAATTCTTTCTATGGGAGATTCCTCGTATTTTATATATCGTCGGCAGGAAAACAGAATCTAATCTCGTAATAAGGATACAAGAGAATACGAGTCAATTTCCTTATATTCTATCGTATTCATCATGACGAGTCTGCCATGAACACTTGGAAAGTCGAACGAAAGATAATCCTTTTGCCGATATCCAAGACGCAGCAAAGGAAAAGAAAGGAGTCACTATCATGAATTTGAAAACAAGGATGATCGCCCTGATTGGCACGCCTGTCCTCTTGGTCTTCATCGTCATGGCCGGCATCGTCTATGAGATCCTCATGGATTCCATGGAACAGGAAATGACAGAAATGGCAACCCATCACGCGAGCGACATCAACGGCAAGCTAATCGGCAAGAAAGAAATGCTCGCCGCCGTGACGCGCGCTTGGGATGCGAAGCTTCCCTCATACGAGGACATGCAGACGACGGCGAACTATTTTGCCAACAAAAACGGCATCGGGGATTTCTTCATCGGCTTTCCAAACCAGCCCTTCATTGACGGCGCGGACAAGACATCGGATCCCACCTTCGATGCGACGGGACGCGCCTGGTACAAGGATGCAGCAGGCTCTCAGGACGTCATGATCTCGAAGATCTACCTGACCAAGACCGATCACAAGCCCGTCGTGAGCTTCAGCTCGGCGTTTCGCCAAAACGGTCAGGTCGCAGGCGTCGCGGGCTTCGACCTATCGCTCGAGGCCGTGAAAGATTTCGTCTCCGCCATCAAGGTCGGAGAAACGGGCGGCGCCTTCCTCCTCAACGAGGACGGCAACTTCATCTCGCACAAGTCGAAGACAATCGACGACACGATTCTCGATCAGAAGGAACACGCTGACGCGATCAAAGCCTTCTTCAAAGGCAAACCGACCATCGCCTCATGGAGCGAGGACGGCACGACGATGCTCTTCGCTTCCGCTCCGGTCGGCGATACGGGCTGGGTGCTCGTGCTCGAAGTGCCGAAGTCGGAAATCCTCGCTCCGATCATGAAGATGGGCGCGATCGTCGCCGTCGTCATCCTCCTTTCGATCGCCATGCTCATCGCCATCATCCTCTACATCACGCGCTCGATTGCAACACCAATCACGGAACTCGGCAAGATCGCCGAACAGGTGGCAGAAGGCAATCTGTCGCACAAGTTCAGCGACACCGATCGTCAGGATGAGATCGGACGACTGCATCAGAGCTTCGCCAAGATGTCCAAGAACCTGCACGACCTCGTGCAGCGCTCCCTCAAAGCTGCCGATCAGCTCGCCGTATCCTCCGAAGAATTGACCTCATCGGCTGGCCAATCCGCCAACGCTTCGCAGAGCGCGGCGGAAGCTGTAACCCACATCGCCCAGAGCGCACAGCAGCAAAATGACATCGTCGACCGCTCCATCGACTCTGTTAACACAATGTCCGATGAAATGGGCAAGGTCGTCAATGTCATTCACGATGTCGCCGCCTCCGCCGCCGAGACGCACAAGGCTACGACGGAAGGCCAGAGCGGCCTTCATGTCGCCGTCGAGGGCATGGAGACCATCAACGGCAGCACGAAAGAGGTTGCCGATGCTGTCAACTCTCTCTATGAAGGCTCGAAGCGCATATCCGAGATCGTCGAGATGATCACCCAAATTGCCAGCCAGACGAACCTCCTCGCCCTAAACGCTGCCATCGAAGCTGCACGCGCCGGCGAGTCGGGCAAGGGTTTCGCCGTCGTCGCTGAAGAGGTGCGAAAGCTCGCCGAGCAGTCGGAAACGGCAGCGCAGCAAATCACGACGCTCATCACGGAAAACTCCTCTCAGATCGAGCGCACCTTCTCCATCATGCAGCAGCAAAAGGAGCGCGTCGGCGAGGGCGTAACGCAAGTCAATGAAGCGGGCAAGAAGTTTGACCGCATCGCCGAACTCGTACAAGAACTGTCCGAGCGCGTCACGAGCATCGAGACGTTGGCGCAGCGCGTGCGCCAGGGCAGCGCACAGACCGTCTCCTCCGTACAGGAAATCAAGAACGCCTCGAACGATGTGCGCAAGGAGGCCGAGAATGTCTCTGCTGTCTCTGAGGAGCAGGCCGCATCAACGCAGGAAATCGCTGCAGCGAGCCAGACACTGTCGCAGCTCGCCCACGAGCTGAAGGAGACCGTCGGTCGCTTCCACGTCTGACGTTGTTTCCGACAAAACGAAAAACGCGAAAAAACTCGGTCGAATTTCGCCTTCGACCGAGTTTTTTTGTGCAGGGGATCATGTTTTCTTTCTCTACGTCAGGCGCATCACCTTCAGATGCTTCAAGTAGAAACGGTACAAAAGATAGAGAAACAGCGACGTCACCATCCAACTGATCGGATAGATGATCATGAGCGTCTCAAATGTTGGATGATGTGGGAATACGAGCCAGACCCACGAGAGACGCACACCGCAGATGCAAACGAGCGTGACAAGAGCCGGCATCAACGAGTAGCCGTAGCCGCGCATCGAGCCGGAGAAGATGTCGATGAATACGGAAAAGATCTCGGGCACGACGACGTAGATGATGCGTATGACGCCGATCTCGACGACGGCAGGATCGCCGTTAAAGATGCGCAGCAGCGGGCGCATGAAGAGAAGGATGATTGCGCCGAGAACGAGCATGGCGACGATATTCAGGCGAAGACTCCAGCGCGTGACCTCGCGGCAGCGCGGCAGATTTCCCGCACCGTAGTTCTGGCCGACAAACGTCGTGCACGCCTGCTGAAAGGCCGCAATCACGCAGTACATGTTGATCTCGATCGTGAATGCCGCCGCAGACGCCGCCATGACCTCCGCGCCGAGACTGTTCAAAGCCGCCTGAATGACGAGATTCGCAAAGCAAAAGACCATGCCCTGCACGGCAGCAGGCATACCGATGACGAAGATGCGCTTCGCATGGTGACGGCGCACGCGCAGGAGCCGGAAGTCGAGCCGCAGGACACCCTCTTCACGGCGCAGGGCGCGGATGAGCAGGGAAGCTGCCACGAGATACGAGAGCACCGTGCCCCACGCCACGCCGTCAGCACTCAACCCCAGGACGAGCACGAAGCCCAAGTCAAGGACGACATTGAGAGCGCTCGCCGCCAGGAGCGCAATGAGCGGCGTGCCCGTATCTCCATGACTTCGGAGAATCGCCGAGGCAAAATTATAGACGCTCATAAAGGGCATCCCCATAAGAAATACGCGCAGGTAAAGCTCCGCCAGCGGCATGACGGCATCGGGCACGTCAAGCAAGGAAAGCAATGGCGCAGCGAAAAGCTCGCCCAGCAAGGCCACGCCTATACCTGCAAGGATCGAAAGAGCAAGAGCCGTATGGACGGCACGGCTCGCCTCCTTGAGGCGACGTGCGCCGATGTACTGCGCGATAACGACATTGGCGCCGAGCGAAAGTCCGAGGAAGAGCGTCACAATGAGTCCGACAATGGGCACGTTGTTGCCGACTGCCGCCATCGCCTCCGTCCCAACGAAGCGCCCGAGCACCGCGACGTCCGCCGCATTGAACATCTGCTCCAAAATGCCCGTCAAAGCGATGGGCAGGGCAAAGACGATAATCTTGTCCCACAGCGAACCTTCAAGCATATTGATTTCTCTTCGATGAATCCCCAGCAAAAAACTTCCTTCTTCCCTTCAAACTTCTCCGTCAATCATCATAGTGTTCCTTATTCTCCTCACTGTAAACTACACGCACAAACGTCCACTTCGTGGACATTGTGCGCCGCCCTTACAGAAACCTAGCCAATCAGTCTGCGCCTTCGGCTTGACTTCTTGGGGTTTCATGGTAAAAATGGTCGCCTGCCGATACGCGAAAAGGTATGGCACGGTCTTTGACCAAACGCTTGAGAAAAATCGTCATGGCAGATGACATGGTCAAGCCCATTTCCTCACAGACAAGTTCCGCCTGCTTTTTAAGTTCCGAATTCATACGAACAGTAAACGTAGCATTTGCTGCCATATAATCAACTCCTTTCATTACAATTATACAACAAAACACAAACATCGTTAACCATTTAGCGCTTCAAAAGCACGCCCTTGATTTGTGCCGTTATATTCTCTCTGCCCTTATGGCTGCGGACGGACAAGCCGACATCATACAGCCAAAGACAAGTGTTTTCATCTATATCTATTCTAAGCTCCCGCGTGAATTTTCCCGTTCCTCTCGCATCCTCCTTGTGCGCGTATGCCAAAAGCTCCTTGAAATACACAGAAACATCGAATCGTTCCTTTGTTCCGTCCCCCTTGTCCACGAAAATCACGCCATCCTCCACAGCAGGATTGTCAATCCGATAAGCTTTCTTCCAACCCTCTACAGGAATGTAGACAGGATTTTCCGCTTGGAATTCGAACCATTCGGTAGTTTTTTCCCTTTTCTGCATCCCACGCAATTTCGCAAGCGTCTCACGCATGCCCGGCGTTTCGAGAAACGACATCTTCTTCTGATCGATCAGATACTCCGAAGCGCTCAAGAGTCTGTCACGCGCCCCCTCAGAGAGTGCAGGATTCTCCACGACCTCGCCATCCTGCAGCATGCTGTTTTCCTCAAGCACGCCCCAAAGACGCGCTTCCTGCGTGCGAAGCGGCACATCGACGATATTGAGCGGCGTCAGCGTGCATGCGGCAATCATGAGTGCCAAGACGAGAAACGCAGGACGCGGCGAGCTGCGCAGGAAAGCAAGCACGAGCAAAAAGATACCAAAAATCGTGCAGAGGATCGACGTATAGCGCAGCACCGTCAGGCCGTACGGCTCGACTCGCTGCCAAACAGCGACAGTCTGCACCGCCAAGATCGGCAGAAAGAGCAAAAGACCCCAGCGCAGGAAACGCTGCAGCAGCGAATAGCGCGCATCATTCGCAAAGCAGAAGAAAAACACGCTGAAGGCTAGAAGAGCCAACGAGGCAAACCAATTCATCATGCCGACGGGCATCTCCCATGCATAGATGATCTTTGCCACATAGAGATAGAGAATAGCGAGCAAGAGCAGATAGACCGGCCAAAGCACGCGCACGAGAAGCGCACGAAAGAGCACGGGAGTCTCCGTCGTCTTCCCCCGATCAGGCAGGCTAGCGAGAAAGATCTGCACCGCGATGAAAAGATAGGAAAATTCCACCATGAGGAAATGCAGCATCGCTTGCAGTCGAAATTCCAAAGAAAAAATCAGCGAATCGAATGCTGTCAAGCAGATACCCAGAGATATGAGCAAAAGTGTGCCGACAAGCCATGCCTTAGAGATTGCAAAAAACACGGCAAGTGGCGGATTCTCGCCTTCGTTCTGCGGCTCAAGACAATAAAGACCGACAGACGCAAAAACAAGCGCCGGCCCTGCCGTCTTGAGCAAAATATAGGAATTCGTCCAATCATGTCCCTGCACAAGAATGAAGAAAAACACAAATACGACAACCGTCAGCAGTGCCTCGAAGCCATGCCGCTCCTGTCCGCGCCTCTCCAAGAATAACCGCAGGGCGACAGCGAAGATGCAGCCGATCACCGCCGCTGCCGCCGCGCAGCCAATCTCCTCCGTATACCAATCTTGCATCTCATACACATGGCAGTACGTAAGCACGCCCACGCAAACAAACAGTACAACATCAAGAATCATCGCCGTGCGAAAGCGCTGATAGCCGCCCTGCACGGACCGACAAAGTCTCTGACCCATGTCCTTTACGCCCATACTTGCACCTCCACCATCACCGCCCTATCCCTTCTTTGCCTATTCGCCTTCCGTTTCATTCTTTCCTGCTGCACACACATTATACTTGGATTCCAAAAGCATCCGCATCGTCAAATAATCCATTAGACAAAGCGCTCATTCTGTGCTAAATTCTTCTTTGGTATAACTATCTTCCAAAGGAGCATTTTCATGACACAAAGAACCATTGCCCCCGAGGAGCGGCTGCCGCTCCTCCAGACGATTCCGCTTTCCCTGCAGCACCTCTTCGCGATGTTCGGCTCAACGGTGCTCGTGCCGATCCTCTTCCATGTCAACCCCGCGACCGTGCTGCTCTTCAACGGCATCGGCACGCTCTTCTATCTGATCCTCTGCAAGGGCAAGATCCCCGCCTATCTCGGCTCAAGCTTCGCCTTTCTCTCGCCCGTATTCCTCGTGCTCGCCGACTACAGCTACGAGGCGGCGCTCGGCGGCTTCATCGTCGTAGGCGTCGTCTTCTGCCTCGTGAGCTTCATCATCCATGCCATCGGCACGGGCTGGATCGACGTGATCTTCCCGCCCGCCTCCATGGGCGCGATCGTCGCCGTCATCGGACTTGAGCTCATGCCGACGGCGGCGAAGATGGCAGGTCTGACCGATGCCGAGGCGGATCCGACCGTCGTCTTCGTCTCCATCGCCACGCTTGCCGTCACGGTCTTCGCCTCCATCGCGTTTCGCGGCTTCCTCGCCATCATCCCCATCCTCATCGGCGTCGTTTCGGGTTACGTCATCGCCTATGCAGCGGGCATCGTCGACCTCTCCGCCGTCGAAAACGCCCCCTGGTTCGCCATCCCGACCATTTACACGCCGAAGTTCGAGCCGGGCGCGATCCTCATCCTCCTGCCTGCCTCCATCGTCGTCATCGTCGAACACATCGGTCACCTCATCGTTACGAACAACATCGTCGGGCGCAACCTCACGAAGGATCCGGGACTCGACCGCTCGCTTCTCGGCAACGGCATATCGACGATCTTCTCGGGCCTCTTCGGCTCAACGCCGAACACGACGTACGGCGAGAACATCGGCGTCCTTGCCATCACAAAGGTCTATTCGACATGGGTTATCGGCGGCGCCGCTGTCTTCGCCGTCGCGCTCTCATGCCTCGGCAAGCTCGCCGCACTCATCCAGAGCATCCCGACGCCCGTCATGGGCGGCGTCTCCATGCTGCTCTTCGGCGTCATCGCCGCCTCGGGCATCCGCATCCTCGTCGAATCCAAGGTGGACTATGGCAAGCCCACGAATCTCCTGCTGACCTCTATCGTCATGGGCGTCGGCGTATCGACGGCAAGCCTCACGCTCGGCACGGTGACGCTCAGGGGCATGTCGCTCGCGACCGTCATCGCCATCATCCTCTCGCTGTCCTTCCGCCTCATCTTTCGGCTGCGCCGCGAAAAGAGCGTAGCAAGCGAATAGGCAATATTGAAAGAAAAGAACCCGACGTTTGCCGTGCGTCGGGTTCTTTTCTTTCGCTTTCACAAGAGTGGCATAAGCATTCACAGAAATTTGTGCATGCAGCTCACATCAATCCCAGCACGAGAATCGCGCCGACGACAAGGGGCAGGACGTAGGCGAAATAGCCGCGCGCCCATCGAGGAAGTTTCCAGCCGCTTCCCGTATTCGCCTCTTCATAGAACTTCTGCCAGCCCCAGCCGAAACGATGCATCGTGTAGAGCACAAAGATGAGCGACCCGCCGGGCAAGAGGATGTTGCTCACGATGAAATCCTCGATATCGAGGAAACTGCTCTCGCCGCCCATCGGGTGAATGCCCGCGAGGAGGTTGAATCCCAAGGCGCAGGGCAAAGAAAGCACGAGGATTGCCGCGCAGTTCACGAGTCCCGTCTTCTTGCGGCTCCACCCTGTCAGATCCATCGTGCAGGCCATGATGTTTTCAAAGACAGCGAGCACCGTCGAAAAAGCCGCAAACGTCATGAAGAGGAAAAAGAGACTGCCCCAGAGGATGCCACCCGCCATGTGGTTGAAGATGTTCGGCAATGTGATGAAGATAAGTCCCGGCCCGCTGTCCGGCTCAACACCGTAAGCGAAGCACGCGGGGATGACGATGAGTCCCGACGTGATGGCAACGAGCGTATCAAGGATGGCGACGTTGACCGACTCACCGAGAAGTGCGTGATCCTTCGGGATGTAACTGCCGAAGATCGCCATCGCGCCGATGCCGAGGCTCAGCGTGAAGAACGCCTGATTCATCGCCGCGACAATGACGTTCGTAAAGCCGATCTCCTCCATCTTCGCGATGTCAGGGCGCAGGTAGAAGGAAATGCCCTCAGACGCGCCGTCAAGAAAAACGCTGTTCACGGCGAGCACGACCATGATGAGGAGCAGGAGCACCATCATTCCCTTCGTCACACGCTCCAACCCCGACTGCAAGCCGTGCGAGCAGATAAGGAAACCGCTGATGACGACGATCACCATCGGCACGACCTGCAAGATAGGATCGCCGAGCATCGAGCCAAAGGCCGCACCGATCTCCTTCGGAGAAAGTCCCGCAAACGCGCCGCATGCTGTCTGATAGAAGTAAAGCAGCATCCAGCCCGCGACCGTCGTATAGAACATCATGAGCATGATGCAGCCGAACCAGCATGCGTAGCCATGCCAATGCCAGCCCCACTTTTCGGGCGTCAGTCTCTGGTACATGCGCACGGGACTGCGCCTTGCCGCGCGGCCAAGGGAAAATTCCATCGTCATGACAGGGATACCGAGCACGATGAGGAAGAAAAGATAGATAAGAACGAACGCCCCGCCTCCGTTCTGCCCGACAAGATAAGGGAACTTCCAGACATTGCCGATGCCGATCGCACAGCCGGCACTGAGGAGAATGAAGCCGAAGCGGCTCTTCAGCGTTTCTCGCGCCATGAATCAAACCTCCTGAAAAATATAATGAAAGGCACAGCCAAAACGAAGGCTGTGCCTTTCATTATATCATAAGGTGCAAAGCTGTAAAGCGGCAAACGTCAGATAATGTGCTCGCCGTGGTACTTCTCGCCGCCGATCTCGGGATATACGCCGTACTCAATCGCCCACTCGCACTTGTACTTGATCGCCTGCGCATGAATCGTCTTGATGCGGTCAATCGTGCGCACGACCTTGCCTGGCATGCCGACGACGAGGGAATTCGGCGGAATGACCTCGTTCTCGCGCACGAGTGCCCCTGCAGCAATAATCGAGCCTTCGCCGACCTTTGCGCCCGTCAGAACCGTCGCGTTCATGCCGATGAGGACATGGTTGCCAATCTCCGCGCCGTGCACGACGGCGCTGTGGCCGATCGTCACATAATCGCCGATGATGCACGGATTATCGTCCGCCACATGAAGGCAGACGAGATCCTGTACATTCGAGCACTCGCCAACAGAGATGTAATTCACATCGCCGCGCGCAACGACGCCCGGCCAAAGGCTCGCATACTTCGCGACGCGCACATCGCCCGAAAGGAACACCTGCGGTGCGACGAATGCCTCCTCGTCAATCTGCGGCTTGATGCCATGAAATTCCGTGCTGGAAAGCGTATACATAAGACTCTCTCCTTTTCTCCGATTGAATTTGCTTGCTGCGTACTATTATACAACGATTGAGGCGGAAAGGGAATATATCGTACCCAAATGCAGACACAGCAAGATCTCCCATAGAAGAGAACAATGGCGAAAGATACTTCTGTATCAAACACATAAAACCGCCCCTTTCCTTACTCGTCCGAGCAGTAGAGGAGCGGTTTTATACGTATCAAAACCAATTTCAGCAGAACACGAAAATTCCATGAATTAAAGCAAGCTGTGCATCTTGCCAAGCTCTTTCACTTTTTCCAAGGAAAACTTCGACATGCTTGCGATCATTTCGAGCGGCAGCTTATTTCGCAGCATTTCCAGAACAATATCAACCTTTCCTTCCTCCCGCCCACGTTCCATGCCGCGCTCCATGCCACGCTCCATGCCACGCTCCATACCGCGCTCCATGCCTTGTTCATAGATGCCTGTACTCAGATTGCACATTGTCCTCATCTCCTCTTCTATATCTGCACTTATATCCATATCGAACTCATTTTTTAAAAGCTGCTTCTTCGCTGCCGGAGATATTTCCGTGTCTCTGAACAAGATCTGCAGGAATCGAATGAGCCAATCCTCGTCCTGCTGTCGTTCATTTCCAAGATAGATCGTGATGATACTCATCAAATCATAGTCAGCACGCTTTTCTTTATGATGGTGCAGAATATGATGTTCGGCAAGATCATAACGATTGATGGCGCTCCTGCCGTCTGGGGAGTCCATGCAAAGCCAAATACTGTAGACTTTCTTGATTTCATCGTAGGATGATCCTGTAAATTCAGTTTCTTTCTGCGAAGAAATCAAGCGACCCGCATAGTAGACGGCTCGCCGCAGGAGTGCATAGCCCAGCTTCGCTCTTTTCTGTGTCCGCTGTGCCTCAACATTGATAATCAAGGTAATGCGTTCACCCGATTGGGGAACTCTCGCGTGGAAAAGTATATCGAAGCGAACCCAGCCTTCCGTGATGCCGACATTTTCCGTGGCATCACCGAGGAATTCTTTCGGCGAATCTTTCCTGTTTCTTACGGTATTCGTCTTATCCCTATCCACGGGAATCTCACTGATCTGTGGCGTGCCCTCGATATATTTTTCTGCGATGTCAGAGATTGCAACATCCTTAAACTCTGGCACAGTTCGCTTCAAGAGACGTGCCATGATCGCTCTTTGTGAAAGCAAACGTTTGGCATGTTGATCGTATGTCGGATCTTGATAGGAATCTCCTACACTCTCTGCCATTAAGATTTCTCCTTGTTGTATGAGAACTGTTTCTCTTCCACCTTCTATTATCATTATAGCACCGATTACGCACTTTAGCCAGAAAGTTACTCTCCATACCCATTCGGATGCTTCTCGTGCCACCGCCATGCCGTCGCGATGATTTCTTCCACGTCGGTGAAGCGCGGCTGCCAGTCGAGGATGCGGCGTACCTTGTCGCTGGAAGCGATGAGCTGCGCAGGGTCGCCTGCACGGCGTGCGCCGATTTCTGCCGCGATCTTCTTGCCCGTCGCCTTCTCTGTGGCAGCGATCATTTCCTTGACCGAGAAGCCCTGTCCATTGCCGAGGTTGAATGAGCTGATGAACGGCATGAGAGCCGATGTAGCCGGCGCCGCCGCAAACCAGAATTGCCACGGCCCCCTCCAAACATATTGCTAAAAACTATCGCAGAACGCACCTCATGCCTTCGCCACAAGCGCACAGCAAACGCTTCAAGCGCCGCCGATCTGTGCGATGAAGGCGAGCGAGCGCAGCGGTTTGCCGAAAAGCGCACGCAGGTAAGCGAGCAGCAGGCTTTCCGCTGCCAGAAGTTCCTGCTTTCTGACGGAAAACGGCGCCGGAGAGCGCACGTCTGACGCCTTCTGCGGCGAGAGAAACGCCTGCCAATCGAGAGCGGTCAGCTTCTCGATGAACGCCTTCAATTCGGCAGAAAAGAGTGGCATATCCTCCGTGCGGCAATCCGCGCACAATGCGCCGCCCTCGCCGATGTCGACGGACATCGGCTCTTCGAAGGGCGCACCACAGTGGACGCAGCTTGCAAGATGAAGCGAAAGGCCTGCGAGCGCGAGGAGCTGATACGCCGCTGCCAGCGCCACGAGACGCGGATTGCGCTCCTCAAAGGCGCAAAAAATCTGCAGCAGACGGTCGAAAGTGTCGGGCGCAGGCTCGTGCTCGGGAAAAAGCTCAAGCGCCAGTTCTGCCACGAAGGAGCCGTATGCCATGGCCGAGAGATCTTCCGAGAGGCGGCGAAACCGCCCCTTGAGCGAACACTGCCGCACCGTCCAGACCCTGCCACCTTCCGTAAGCTCCACATCGAGGTGGCTGAACATCTGCATCCCTGCCGCGAGTGCGCTCTTCGGGCGGCGGCAGCCGAATGCCGCCGCCTCGACGCGCCCGCACTCGCGCGTCAAGAGCGACGCCATCTTGTCCGCCTCGCCCCAATTCCTCGTGGCGAGCACGAGCGCCTCAGCGCTGCGGCGTGCCATGCGGTTCGGCCTCCTCGCACGCTTCCCCGGCTGCACGCGCAGACTGCGTCTTCGACGCCGCCACGACCTCGTCCGCCAGCCTCGTCGCACTGCCCGCCTCCTGCGATTTCGTCGACATCTGCCGCTGCGGCATGACGGCGCCCGCCGTCAGCATGTACTGCAGCGCCGACTCGTTGCTGATGTCGAGATAGATGACATCACTCTTCTTGACGAAGAGGTTCGTACCCGAGGTCATGTTGAGGCTCCACGGCACGAAGACGCAGACGTAGTCGTCGCCGAGCTTTTCGCGCAAGACTGCCGGCACCTCTGCCATGACGAAGCCGAGCGCCCGCGACTGATGAAACGGCACGAGCACGACGTGGTCAAACATGTTGTTCGACTCAAAAACGGCGGTCGAAAGGTGCTTGACACTGTTGTAAATGAACTTCACGACGGGAATCTTGCCGAGCAGCCATTCGCCATAGGAAATCACGCGCTTCATAAACCAGTACGACGAGAGCCAGCCCACGAGATAAATGACGAGCAGCACCGTCACGATACCCATGCCCGGATAATAGACGGGAAAATGCTTGCCGAGCACGATCTCCGTGAAGTTCAGCACCTCTGTCACGACGAAAACCGTGATGGCCAGCGGCACGAGAAGGATAAGACCGTTAATAAAGCGCTTCGATACCTTGTTCATCCTGCTGCCGCCCTTTCCCTATTTCCTCTCATTCAAAACCGAAGTTGTGCAGAACGCCCTCGCGGTTGCGCCAATCCTTCTTCACCTTGACCCAGAGGTCGAGGAAGACCTTCGCGCCGAGAAGCATCTCGATGTCCTTTCTCGCCTGTGCGCCGATCTCGCGCAGAAGAGCGCCCTTTGCGCCGATGACGATGCCCTTCTGCGACTCGCGCTCCACGTAGATCGTCGCGCGGATGTAGAAGCCCCCCTTGGGGCGCTCCTTCATCTCGTCGAGATCGACGGCGATGGCATGGGGCAGTTCGTCGCGCGTCGCAAGAAGCGCCTTCTCGCGCACGAGCTCCGCCACAATGAGTCTCTCGGGCTGATCCGTCACCATGTCTTCCGGATAATAGGCAGGACCTTCGGGCAGATACTTCTTGACTTCCGCAAGAAGCGAGTCGAGGTTCACCTCTTCCTTCGCCGATATGGGCACGGCGCCTGCAAACGGATATACCTTCATGTAGCTTTCGAGGATCGGCAGCACGGCGGGCTTCTCGATGAGGTCGAGCTTGTTGACGACGAGGATGCACGGGCACTTCGTCGCCTGCAGGCGCTCTACGATATAGCGCTCGCCTGGTCCCATCTTCTCCGTCGCATCGACGACGAAGAAGACGGCGTCGACCTCCTTCAAGGTGCTTTCCGCTGCGCGCACCATGTATTCACCGAGCTTGTGGCGCGGCTTGTGGATGCCCGGCGTGTCGAGGAAGACGATCTGCGCGTCTGGCTCCGTCAGGATACAGAGGATGCGCGTGCGCGTCGTCTGCGGCTTGTCGCTCATGATGGCGATCTTCTGCCCGATGAGGCTGTTGATGAGCGTCGACTTGCCGACGTTTGGCCGCCCGACGACAGCGATGAAGCCCGATCTATGCTTTGCCTTTTCCATCGTTCTCCCCTTTCGCTGTCACTTGCTCCGTGCATTCTGCAGAGCCTTCCGCCGCTTCCTCGCGCGTCACGCCGAGAGCCGCCATCACATGGCGCTGCTCCTCCTCCATCTCCTGCCGCTCCGCCTCTTCTACATGGTCGTAGCCGAGGAGATGCAGCATGCCGTGCACCGTCAAGAAGACGATTTCGCGGCGCAGGCTGTGCCCGTAGTCCGCCGCCTGCGCCGCGGCGCGCTCAATCGATAGGACGATGTCGCCGAGGACGTTGACGGCAGGCCCGCCCGCGATCGCCGGCTCCTCGCTCTCATTGAGCGCAAAGGAAATCACGTCCGTCGGACGATCGACCCTGCGGTACTCGCGGTTCAGCACATGGATGTGCGCATCGTCCGTCAAGGTGATGCTGACCTCGGCGTCCGCCACATCGTAAATCTCGCCGACTTTTTCCACAGCGCGCCGAATCTCCGCCTCCATGACCGCGTCAAGAGGCAGGTCTTCCACCTCGTGACTGAGCAGGATGTTCATGCGTCCGCCTCCCCTCTCTCCGATGCCGCAGCCTTTTCCAGCGCTGCTGTCTTTCTCTCCTGCAGCTCTGCCGACTTTTTCTCAGAATCCCGACGCGCCTTGTCCGCGCGGTCATACGCCTCGACGATGCGTGCGACGACGTCGTGACGGATGACGTCGAGTGCTTCCAGACGGACGACGCCCACGCCGCGCACATCGCTCAGGATGCGGCTCGCCTCAGAAAGTCCCGAAAACACGCCGCGCGGCAAGTCGACCTGGCTCAAGTCGCCCGTCACGACCATGCGCGAGCCGAAGCCCAGGCGCGTCAAGAACATCTTCATCTGGCTCGGCGTCGTATTCTGCGCCTCGTCGAGAATCACAAAGGCGTCCTCCAGCGTGCGTCCGCGCATGTAGGCGAGCGGCGCAATCTCGATGACGCCTTTGGCAAGAAGCTTCTGGTAGGTGTCAAAGCCGAGGATGTCGTGCAGCGCATCGTAGAGCGGGCGCAGGTACGGATCGACCTTCTCCTGCAGATCGCCGGGCAGAAAGCCCAGCCGCTCGCCCGCCTCGACAGCGGGGCGCGTGAGCACGATCTTTTCCACCAGCCTCGCACGAAGCGCCGCCACCGCCATGACGACGGCGAGGTACGTCTTTCCCGTGCCTGCAGGTCCAATGCCGAACGTGATGGAGTTCTTGCGGATGGCGTCGAGGTAGATGCGCTGGCCGAGCGTTTTCGGGCGCACATGACGGCCACGGCTCGTCACGAGGATCGTGTCGCTGAAAAGGCTATGCAGCGCCTCACCCTTGCCGCGCTTGACGAGTCCCACACTGTAGCGCACCTCGTGCATCGTGAGTGTCGTGCCCTGCCGGTGCAGGTACTGCAGCTCGCGCACGACCTGCGCCGCCGCCCGCACAATCTGCGCCTCGCCGTCGATCGCAAGCTCCTCGCCGCGGCTTATGAAGCGGCAGTCGAAATTGTCCATGAGCACCTGCAGGTACTCGTCGTGCTCGCCGAGAAGCGCCGTCGCCTCGCGCTGATCGGCAAAGGCGATCTTCTCCTCCAAAACCTTTTGCAAAGAAAGACTCCTCTCTTCTAAATTCATCGTTCCCATTATACCTTGCAGCCGTCGAGGAAGCAATAGTAGTCCAAGGTTAACCCAGATTTCCATATCAGTTGACTATATGCGCCGTCTGAAATATAATGAGAGGAAATGCAAACTTCTTGAAAGAAATGAGGCTCTGCCATGACAAAGGAAAACGCCGTCAAAAAACTCACGAAAGAAATTCTCTGCGGCCGCCGCATCAAGCGCGAGGACGACCTCTCCATCTTCCTTGATGCGCCGCTCGAAGCGCTGCAGGAGGGCGCACACGAGCTGCAGCGACAGTTCTGCGGCAAGCACATCGACCTCTGTACGATCATCAACGCGCGCAGCGGTCACTGCAGCGAGGACTGCAAGTACTGCGCCCAGTCCGCGCACCACAGGACGGGCGTCGAGGAATACGCATTTCTCGCACAGGAAGAGATCATCGCCAACGCACGCGCCAACGAGGAGGCGGGCGTCAACCGCTTCTCCATCGTGACCTCGGGCAGAGCGCTCGCGGGCAAGGAGTTCGACGCCGCGCTCGACTGCTACCGCGCCATGCGCAAGAAGCTCCATATCGATCTCTGCGCCTCGCACGGCATTTTGACGCGTGAACAGTTCCGTGCGCTTCGCGCCGCGGGCGTCACAAGCTACCATCACAACATCGAGACGTCGCGCCGCTTCTTTCCCGAGATCTGCACCTCGCACACTTACGACGACCGCATCCGCACGATCCGCCTTGCACAGGGCGAAGGGCTTAACGTCTGTTCGGGCGGCATCATCGGCATGGGCGAGACGTGGGAAGACCGTCTCGACATGGCGGTGAGCCTTGCCGAACTCGACATCGAATCCATTCCCATCAACTCCCTCATGGCGATTCCCGGCACGCCGCTTGAGGGCAGAACGCCCTTGACGAGCGATGAGATCCTGCGTACCATCACCTTCTTCCGCTTCATCAACCCGACGGCAAACATCCGCCTCGGCGCGGGACGCAAGCTCATCAAGGACAACGGCACGCCCGCCTTCCTCTACGGCGCATCGGCCTCCATCACGGGCAACATGCTCACGACCTCGGGCACGACCATTGCCGAGGACATGGCTCTTCTGCAGCGGCTCGGCCTCTCCAACGAAACGGCGGGCACGAGGCAGGACGCCGCACATACAGCCAACGGGTGAAGGTTTATCTTTTCTAAGGAAAATGTGATAATAGCAACAGACAATATCCCCGCGTTGAAGTAGACTGAAGGGTGGAATATATTTCAATTCAACAAAGGATAGGTGATCTTCATGGCAATCCATGTCATTGACGAGGCGCGGCGCTGCCTCCAGTGCAAAAAGCCCCTGTGCCGCATCAAGGGCTGTCCTGTGCAGACGAACGTCCCCGAGATGATCCGCCTCTTTCTCGAAGGCAGCATCAACGAGGCGGGCGCTATGCTCTTCGAGAACAATCCCCTGAGCATCATCTGCTCGCTCGTCTGCGACCATGAGAAGCAGTGCGAGGGCAACTGCATCCAACTGCGCAAAGGATCCGCCATACAGATTTCCAGCATCGAGCACTACATCTCGAATACCTACTTCGACCGCGTTGCCTTGGAGCGTGCGCCTTCTACGGGGCAGACCGTCGCCGTCATCGGCTCGGGTCCTGCCGGCATCACCGTTGCCATCAAGCTTGCGCAGAAGGGCTACGACGTGACGATTTTCGAGCGCATGGACAAGATCGGCGGCATGATGCGCTACGGCATCCCCGACTTCCGTCTGCCACTGAGCATTCTCGACCGCTATGAGAAAAAGCTGCGTGAGTTCGGCATCTGCATCCGACCCAACCGCACGATCGGCGGCCTTCTGACGCTCGACACGCTCTTTGCCGACGGGTACGACGCCATCTTCATCGGTTCGGGCGTCTGGCGACCGCGCAGCCTCGGCGTCAAGGGCGAAAGCCTCGGCAACTGCCACTTCGCCGTCGACTATCTGCAAAACCCCGACTCCTTCGCTCTCGGCGACCGCGTCGCCGTCATCGGCTCGGGCAACTCCGCCATGGATGTCGCGCGCACCGCGATCCGCAAGGGCTGCCGCTACGTCACGATCTATTCGCGCAGCAACAAGGTCGCCGCCAGCGTGCGCGAATTCGAGTACGCGCAGGCAGACGGCGTGGAATTCGAGTTCTGCAAGGGCGTCGATTCCATCACGAAGGACGGACCTTTGATGCGCGATCGCCACTTCGACGAAGAAGGCAAACTGACGGGCGAAGGAGATCCTGTCCTGTGTCCTGCCGACAGCACCGTCATCGCAGTCAGCCAAGATCCGAAAGACAAGATCGTGCGCACGACCACGGGCATAGAGACGAACGAAAAAGGCTTGGTCGAGGTCGATGAAACCGGTGCCACCACCCGCCCCGGCGTCTTCTCGGGCGGTGACGTCGTCCTCGGCCCGTGCAACGTCGTCCAAGTCGTCAACGACGCCAAACATGTGGCGGAAGCGATGGACGCTTACCTGCGCGAAAAGCGCGGCGCGAAATGAGGCTTCGCTGACAAGACGACCGAAGCGGGACAAATCGAGCCGGTGTCGCCGCAAAAAAATATAAGGAAGCGCTGATAAAATGAGGTCACCCAGATTTGCACAGATGCGCTGTATCTATAGCGGTCAACGTCAACCAATCATGCGGCGCGCTTCGCGCTTGCATTCTTGGGACGTTTTCGCATACGAGCCGTTTCCCAATCGCCTGCGTCCTTCGGACTTGACTCTTGGACGGCTCAGCAAGGAGACAAACCATAGGCGTAGCGGTGCTACGTCGAGGATTTGTCGACGACGAGAGGACAGCGCAGATGTGTGAAGATGGGTGGCTGAATTTATCAGTGATTCCGTAAGCAAAAACGACAACAGGCAGAGCCGCCATCCCATGCGGCTCTGCCTGTTGTCGTTGCTGAAATCATCCTTTGAATCGCGTCCCGCCCTTCTCCCTCTCCCGCGCCTCGATCAGCTCCTTGCGCTGCGCGAACTGATAGAGGATGCGCTCGCGCGAAAACCCTCTGCCGCGCACTTCGGAAGCGTTCGCAATGATGAGGAACGCATTCTTGTCCAATCGATCGCAGATTGCCTTGACGCGTGCGAGCTGCGTCAGGGAGACGACGACAAAGACGACGGCTTTCTTTTCCTGCAGAAAGCCGCCCCGGCCTTCGAGGTAGGTGACGCCGCGGTGCAGGCTTTCCATGATGGCGTCGCCGATCTTCTCGCTTTCCTCCGAGATGATGAAGATCGCCTTCTCGCGATTGAATCCCGCCGCCCAGCGGTTCGTAAGCTCCGCCGTCGCATAGATGCAGACGAGCGTGAAGAGCGCCGTCTCCAGATCGAAGAGCGCCGCCGACGCTGCGATGACAAGCATGTTGAGCAGGAATACGCCCGTGCCGACGTCAATCGACCAATACTTCTTCAAGATGGCGCCGAGCACGTCGACGCCGCCCGTATTCGAGCCGAAGCGGAAGATGATGCCGTAGCCGATGCCCGAGACGACGCCACCGAAGATGGCATTGAGCATTGTGTCGTGCACGGGATGCAGCGCCGAAAGCGAACTGAAAGCGTCGATGCCGAGGGAGAAGAGCACCGTGCCCAGAATCGTATCGACGGCGTAGCGCTTTCCCACGAAGCGATGCGCGAGGTAGAGAATCGGCAGATTGTAGACGAGGAGCTGCGCGCCGACAGGCCAGCCGACGAAGTAGTGCAGGAGGATGGCGATGCCTCCGAGGCCGCTCGTCAGCAAGTTTGCCGGCAGTATGAAGAGGTTGATGCCGACGCCGCAGACGGCGCAGCCGAAAAGGATTACAAAGTAGCGGCGCACCTCATGGATGATTTCCTTTTTCTTCATCGTCATGTCCTTCCCTCTCCTCACGACTTCCCTTCTCTCTCCCAGCGTCCTCGCTCGCCATGCGTGCGATTTCCTTGGGCTTGCCGCGTGCGACGAGGTAGAGAGGCCGCCGCTTGACCTCCTCAAAGATACGCCCGATGTACTCGCCGAGAATGCCGAGCGCGACGAGCTGCAGGCCACCGAAGAGCAGCACGCAGGCCGTGATCGTCGCCCAGCCGGGCACGGCACTCCCCTCGATGAACTTGATGTAAAGCACATGGAGGAGCAGCAAGATACTCAATATGCCGCAGATGAACCCCGAGTAAAGACCCAGCCGCAGGGGCACCGTCGAATAGGCGAGGATGCCGTCGAGCGCGAAGTGCAGCATCTTTCGCGGCGAGAATTTGGAAACGCCCGCAAAGCGCTTGGGCGCAACGAAGCGGATCTGCACCTGACGGTAGCCCATGGCACCGATCATGCCGCGAATGAAGCGCGCACGCTCACGGTAACAGCGAAATTCCAGCACGACCTTGCGATCCATGAGTCGAAAATCTGAGCCGCCCTCCTGGATGTGGACGCGCGAAATCTTGTTGAGCGCCTTGTAGTACCAATACGATGTCGCCCGCTTCAAGAAGCCGACGCCCTCCGTCGTCTCACGGATCGTCTGCACGACATCGAATCCCTCTTCCCACTTGGCAAGAAGCGTCGGGATCAGCGCGGGCGGATGCTGCATGTCGCCGTCCATCGTGATGACAGCCGCACCGTCCGCGTGGTCGAGGCCGCACGTCAAGGCAAGCTGATGCCCGAAGTTGCGCGAGAGGAAAATGGGCTGCACGCGTGCATCCTTTTCCTCCAAGCGGCGCAGGATCTCGCGGCTCTTGTCACACGAGCCGTCATCGACAAAAATCAGTTCGAAGTCGTACTTCGTCGCAGCCATGACTTCAGAAATCGCCTGATAAAAATGTTCGAGATTGTCCTCCTCGTTGAATACGGGGACAACGATGGAAATGAGCTTCAATCTTTTTTCTCCTCACTTCAGTGCGGCCTCGAAAGTGATCGCACCATCCTTGTAACGAACCGCGAGCTTTCCCTTGAGATAGCTGACGATTTCAGCAGCGATCGTCAGACCGATGCCGTAGCCGGCCTTCTCGCTGTTATGTGACGCATCCTCGCGGTAGAAACGCTCGAAGAAGCGCGAATAGTCTATGCCCTCGCCCGCCGCATAGGGATTCGTCACGGAAAAGACCATGCCGCGCCCGCGCCTGCCGCTCGCGAGAGCGATCTGCACGTCGCCGCCGTCGTCTGCATATTTGACGGCATTGTCGACGAGGACGTTCATCAATGTGTAAATGATGCGCTGGTCGGCGAGCACATGAACGCCGTCTTCGATTTCCGTCACGATCCGCTTTCCCTGCTCCTTTGCTGGAAGTTCAAAGGAGGCGGCAACCTCACGCGCTGTCTCCGCGCAGTTGACGTCGATCGGGTGGAAATGCTCCGAGACGCGCTCTTCGAGCTTCGCGAGCGCGACCATGTCGTTGACGAGACCTGAGAGTCGCTTTACCTGCTTCAAGATCGTCTCCGTCCACTGGTTTTTGCCCATCGTGATCTCAAGCACCTCCGTATTCGCCGAGATGATGGCGATTGGCGTCTTCAGCTCATGACTCGCGTTCGTGACGAATTGTCGCTGGCTCTTCAAGTTGCGCACGAAGGGCGCGACGAGGCAGCGTGAGAAGCACGCGACGAGCGCGATGTAGAGCAGCACGCAGAGGAGGCCGACGAGGACGGAAAAGCGCACGCCGTTCCAGACCATCTGCATCTCGCGCGTACAGTCCATGACGACGACGAAGGAGCCGCCCCCCTCAAGCTTCGTGATGAGATAGGCGTAGTAGGCGCCGTCGGCTTCGTAGTTGCCGCGCAGGCTGGCGCCATGAGCGAGACGCGCCGCCAGCACCTCGGCTTCCTCGTCGGTGACGGCGGCGATGTGGCTCGCATCCGCCGCAAGGAGTGCACCATCCTCACTGAATTTCGCCCAGTAGTAGCGCGTCTGAAAGGCGAACTCCGGCGTATAGTCGAATCCCTCGTCAACGATGCGCTTTTCGGGCAGCTTGCCGTCGTGGCGCGTGATGTAAGAGAGCACCGCCTCGATGCGGCTTCCCTCGTCGTAGAAACTCGCGAGGTTCAAGGCGGCGAGCACGACGAAGACGATGAGGACGACGGCAGCCGTGCCTAGGGCGATGAACTTGCGCCGCAGCCGCGATACCATTTCCATCTAGCCCACCTCGCAGATCGTGTAGCTTCCCCCCTGCTCACCGCGAATCGCAACGTCGCCATGAATCGCTTTGAGTTTCTGTCGCAGGTAGGAGATGTAGACCCAGACGATGTCCGCGCCTTCTTCCGCTCCCTGCCACACGCGCTCGTAAATCTCCGACGTCGTGACGCACTTTCCCGCATTCATCATCAAGAGCTGCATGAGCTGCGTCTCCTTGCTCGCAAGGCGCACGGCGCTCTTCGCCGCCAGTTCCTGCTTTCCAACGTCGAGCGTGACCGAGCCGAGCGACAGCTCGGCTGGCGCATAGACTTCGGCGCGGCGCGTCAAGGAACGCAGACGTGCGAGCAGCTCCCCCATCGCGAAAGGCTTGGGCAGGTAGTCGTCCGCCCCCGCGTCAAGCCCTTCGATGCGATCGCCGACTTCCGCCTTCGCCGTCAGCAGCAGGACAGGCGTCGTATCGCCCGCCGCACGCAGTTCTTTCAAGGCCGTCACGCCATCCATCACGGGCATCATCACATCGAAGACCATGCAGGCGTAAGTGCCTTTGTGCGCGAGCGCCAGAGCCGCCCTGCCGTCGCGAACGGCATCGACCTCGTAGCCCGAATGCTCCAGAACTGCGACGAGCGCCGCCGCCATATCCTTTTCATCTTCCGCCAGCAGGAGCTTCATGCCATCACCTCGCCCATCACATCAGTCTCTCGAATCAAGTTGCGGATCGTCTGCATCGAAAGGTCGCACGAGGCAAGCTCATCGGCGCAGCGTTTGAGCTCCGCCGCCAACAGTTTGCGATTCTTGACCGTGTGCTTGTACATCATCTCGTGCTCCAAACTCGCCCAGGAATCCATGGCGAGCGTGCGAAGCTGCAATTCCACAAAGAAATGTCCGGGATTCCTCCCTGCCACATCCTCGAACGGCGCTTCGATCGAAACGATCATGTGGTAACTGCGATAGCCGTTCGGCTTCACGTCGCGAATGTAGTCCTTCTCCTCGAAGACCGTCACGCCCGAAAGATTTTTGAGTGCACGCACGACGACGTAGACGTCATCGATGAAGCGGCAGACGACGCGGACGCCGATGGCATCATGCACCTTGCAGAGAGCCGACTGCGACGTCTCGGGCAGTCCTTTGCGGCGGCACTTCTCACGCATGCTCTCGTCCGACTTGACGCGGCAGATCAGATGCTCGTAGGGCGCCGATCCTGTGCGCTCCTTGACGCGTGCGCTGATCTCCTCGATGCGCGTGCGAAACGCGCCAAGAATCTCAGGGAGCGCCTCTCCCTGCTTGCCATAGATGCTTTCCAAGAGAACCCCTCCCCTGCTACTTCTTCACGAGGCGCAGATGACGCTCCGCTTTCTTCTTCGCCACATCGCGCTCCAAGGCTTCCCGGAGCTTGCTGCGATTCGACGCGCCCGTGCCGTGCTGTCCAATGTTCAAGAGGATGCCGACGCTCGCCATGCTGATCATCAGCGATGTGCCGCCGTAGCTGATGAAAGGCAGCGGCACGCCGATGACAGGCAGGAGGCCGCCGACCATCAAAAGGTTGATGACCGCCTGACCACTGATGAGCAGCAGGATGCCCGTAGCGAGGAACTGCCCGTAAGCGTCAGAGGCGGCATTTGCGATGCGCGCGCCGTAGACGGTGAACGCCGAGTAGAGCACGAGCACGAGAATGACGCCCAGAAAGCCTGTCTCCTGGCTGAAGATGGCGAAGGCGAAATCCGTATGCGCCTCGGGCAGGTAGCTGTACTTGCTCACGCCCATGCCAAGCCCCATGCCCGTGAGGCCGCCCGAGCCGATGGCGGACAGAGACTGCACCGTCTGATAGCCGATGCCCTGCGAATCTGCCCACGGATCGAGCAGAACCTTGAGGCGTGCAAGGCGGTACGGCTGCAGGATGGACAGTGCCGTGCCCGCCGCCGCAAAGATGGCGACTGTCGTCAGCACTTTCGTCTTTTGAAGCCCTGCAATGCAAAGGAGCATGAAGGGCACGAAGATGACGATGAACATCGTGCCGCCGTCCGGCTCCAGCTCGATCAACAATCCCATGAAGAGGACGAGCAGATACTGCGGATTCGGGAAGAGAATGTCGATGGGCTTGTCATTTCGCACACGGTATGCCGCATAAGCAGAAATGAGCATCAGGGAAACGAGCTTCGCAATTTCCGCCGGCTGGATCTGGAAGCCTGCCGTGCCGAGCCAACGCTTCGAACCGTTGACCTCCGCGCCCACGAGCAGAACTGCGATGAGCGAGAGGATCGTGATTATGACGACGGGCACGATCCACGCACGCCAGCGATGGTAATTCACGCGGCAGCCAAGAAAGAAGCAGAAGAAGCCCGCCGCGAGGTTGAAAAGCTGACGCTGCAAGAAGAAGTACGGCGTGCCGAACGTCGTTTCCGCCAAGATGAAGCTTGAGCTGAACACGTTGATGCTGCCGAAGACGAGGAGCACGATGAAGATGGCGAGCACCGCCTCCATATCGCTGACCCAGAAGCTCTTCTTGCCCTTTTCTTCTGCGGCTTCCTGTCTTTCCATAGTCCCCTCCTTCACGCGAACGTGACCTCGCAGCGGTTGATCTTCTCACCCTTGCCGCTGAATTTCTTTTCATACTCCGTCATCACGTTGTCGGGACGTGCCTCGCTGTGCAGATCATAGGAAACGTCGTGCAGCGAAAGCCCCATCTCGCGAAACTCCTCCAACGAAAAATCAAAGAGTGCGCGGTTGTCCGTCTTAAAGACAAGCTTGCCGCCGGGCACGAGGAGTTCCTTGTAGCGAGCGAGAAAACTGCGGTGCGTGAGGCGGCGCTTCGCATGACGCGCCTTGGGCCACGGATCGCAGAAGTTCACAAAGAAACGATCGACTTCCCCCTGCGCAAAAATTTTCTCAAGCTGGGCGATGTCGAATACGAGCAGACGCACATTCTTCAGCTCCTTCTCGCGCACCTTCTTCGCCGCCGCGATGAGCACATCCTGCTGCTTCTCGATGCCGATGAAGTTCACCTCAGGGGAGCGCTCCGCCATCTGACGGATGAAATCGCCTTTGCCCGTGCCAAGTTCGACAAAGAGCGGCGCCTCGCGTCCGAAGATCTCCTTCCAACGTCCTCTTTCCGCCTCGCCCGCCGGGCGATCCTTCGGATAGACAAAATCATCGTATGCGTGAATGGCCTCATCCACCCACGGCTTCCTGCGCAGTCGCACAGAACTTCCTCCTTACACTTTTTCCAACTGAAACTTCTTCAAATAGCGATACAGCGTGACGCGGCTGACATCGAGAAGATTTGCCAAGCGGCTGACGTTGCCGCCCGCCGCCTTCCATGCACGCAGGAATATTTCCCGATCCGTCTTCCAGTCATCATCGGGCTTGACGTCGCCCATGAGATTGATGTTCTCGGGCGAAATTGCCATGCCCTCCGTATGGAAGAACGCCTGCTCCAAGATGCTCTGCATCTGCTTAATGTTGCCTGGCCAATCGTACGCTTCAAGAAGCGTCAGCGTCTCCGGCAGAAGCCGCTTCCTCTCCATGCGGTGCTGCTCGGCTAGCTCGCATATAATCTGCTCGGCGAGCAGGGGAATATCCTCGCGTCGGTTGCGCAGCGCCGGCATGCGTATGACACTGCGCGAAACGATGTCGTAGAGACTTCGGTCGAAGAGGCCTCGCTCCGTCAAGCGCTTGAGATCGCCGTCACAGTCGGCGATGATCCGCACGTCGATGGGGCGCACGACCGTCTCGCCGAGACGATGCGCCTTGCCCTCGCGCAGAGCCGCCGCGAGAGCGGCCGCGGTCTTCTTCGGCAGCTTCTCGATCTCATCGAGAAAGAGCGTGCCGCCAAAGGCAAGCTCCAATTTGCCGGGACGGCTGACATCGGGGGAAACCGCCGCGCCGAAAAGCTCTTCGTCCAGAAGTTCCGGCTGCACATCGCCGCAGCGGAAGGAAATCAAAGGCCCCGCCGCGCGCGCCGACGCCTGATGTATGCCGTGCGCCAGACGCTGCTTGCCCGTGCCGCCCTCGCCCTGCAGCAGCACATGATTCTTTCCCCTCGCCACGCGCAGCGCTTTTTCACGCAGCGCTTGGAACGCCTGTCCCTTGCCTGCCATCGTGGCGAGGCTGTACTTCGCCGTATAGCCCGCCGTGTGCGCGACGAGCATTCTAAGATCCTCAATGGGCATGGAAACGGTCACGACGCCATTGACCTCGCGCGTCACAGGGCTTTCGATCGGCACGACGGTCGTGACATCCTCATACGTCTTCGCCTCCGTGATCCATGTGACCTCCTTGTTGTAGCAGGGCGTGCCGCTGAATCCCTGATAGATCGGCGTGTGACGATAATTCAAAACGATGTCGTTAAGGTTCGACAGACGGCTCGTCGCCTGATCGCGCGCTCCGATGCGCGTGAGACGCTCCAATCCCAAGCGGTTCGCGTAAGCGACCTCGCCGCTCGGCAGGATATGATAGACGGCGAACGGCGCGGCATCCAAGATTGCCTCCTGCGCCTGCAGTCTGAGGTCGCGCGCCAAGGCGGCCTCAAGCGAACGCGCGATGAGCAGAAGCTGAGCGATGACGGCATCCTGCGGCACGAGCTTCGGATCGTCCACGACGATGTTCACGAGATAGTGCAGTTCGCCGCCGACGAGGACGGGCGCTGTACAGGCATCGCTTTCGTGAGACGCCTCGCGCCAAATCTCCGGCCCAAAGACCCAAAACGGCACACGCTTCTCCTTCGCTATGCTGATGCTCGAAGCGCCGATCTCTTCGATACCAAGGCGCGAGCCTTCGACCTTGCCGGGAGGCAGACGCATGAAGGGCAGCGTGCAGCTCTTCAAGACGAGCGCCTCGGCGTCGAGCAGCAAGAGACTCAAGCCGTAACGCGCAAAGAACTCCTGCACGCCCTCCGTCAGCTGCAGAAGGCAGTCGATGGCAGGAGCATGCTTTTTCTGCAGTGCACAAAAATCCTCCGCAGAAAGCACGCGCTTCGGCTCCGTCCCCATCGATGGCACGTCGAGCCGCCTGCTCTCACGCCACGCCTCAGCCACCCACGGATGCACGTTGACGTCGATCTCTCCTTCGTCGCGAAACCTCTGGTAATACGCCTCAAGCTTCTCCCTGCTGCGCTGCTCCCGTATCATATCTCTCCCCCGTCCCAAACAAATGTATTCTATGAATGAACAATCTCGTTTCCCTCCGTATCATACTATCTCATTCTACTACGAAATGTTAAGAGCGACAAGCACATTGCCAAGTTCTCATATCCCATGTATAATAGAAAAGATATGAAAAAAGAAATTATTGCATAGAAAGCAGGGATTCGATATGGCGAAACAACTGAAGAAGATCCGCCGGAATCTGAAGCCGCAGGCGGGCGGCACGAACACGGAGAAGCGCCCTGAAAAAAAGGGTAAGGACACCTTCCTCCTGATCATGATTGCGCTCACGTTCTTCATCGCGTTCATCGGCTGGTCGGAAATGACGTGGCTGAACCGCTCGATGTACGGCTCCCTCGCCGCCTCCCTCCTCCTCATTTACGGCTACAAGCAGGGAAATTTCGGCGAGAAGGAAAAACTCTGGATGACGCGCGCCAGTATGTTCTTCATCGCCCTCTCCTTCGCCCTCTTCGCGGCCATCTGCTACTTCCAATACTTTGCCTGATACAGAAACCCACCATGCCCGCTCGGCGTGGTGGGTTCTTTGCTTCTCTTTGCTTTCCGCTTTCTCAATCCTTGAGGATATGCCACTCGCCGCTGCGGTTCGTTCCCGTGCGCTCGATGACGCCCGCCTTGTGCAGTGCCGTCGTCATGCGCTTGACCGTGGCGATCGATACGCCGAGCGCCTCCTTCAAGGCCTTCTGCGTGACCTTGGGATTCTCACGAATCACATGGAGAAGCCTTTCCTCCATAGATTCTTCTGAAGAAATCTCCACAGGCTTTTCCAAAGCTTCTTTCACGATTTCTTTGGCAGATTCCTCCGCAATCGCTTCTGCAGACTCTTCCACATCGAAAGAAAGCTCCTGCTGCCCCGCGCTCACCTTTTCTTCCCGCGGCTCTGCCGGCTCTTCCTCAAGGGCGACATCATCCGCCTTGAGATCCGCAAGGGATTCAAGTTCAAGCTTCAGCTCGGGCGCAGGCTCAAAATCCGGCTCATGATCGGCTTCCACTTCTTGAACAAGGCTCGCATCTTGTCCATCTTCCAGCGAAGTCCCGGATGCCAAAACATCGCCTGCGCCGCTTTCTTCCTGCAACGGCGCCTGCTCTTCCTCTATTTCCTCCGGTAAAGGCTCTTCTTCCCGGATAGATTCAGCTTCTCCTACAGGTTCAGTTTCTTCTATATGCTCAACTTCCTGCGCAGGTTCAGTTTCTTCTATATGCTCAACTTCCTGCACAGGTTCAGCTTCTTCTATAGGCTCAACTTCCTGCACAGATTCAGCTTCCTCTGCAAGCTCCGTTTCCTCGGCAGGCTCCTGCTCTTGAACAGGCTCCACGATCTCAACAGGTTCAACATCCTGCACGAGTTCAGCTTCCCCGACAAGTTCCTGCTCTTGGACAGGCTCAGCTTCCTCAGCGGTCTCAGCAGTCTGCACAAGTTCAGTTTCCTCAACAACACCTTCGTGCTGCTGTGCTTCTTCCTCGGCACGGCAATAGAGATTGATGCGCACGGAATCGCCGAGCGTGATGACGGCAGGCTCGGGCAGGCGCGCCCGCTTTGCCGCACGGTAAAGCTCAGGCAGAATGCTCTGGAAGCCCGTCATCATGCCCATGTAGAGGAACGCCGCCGCAATCGCTCGGTTGCGTATCTTGGAGAAGCCCGTCTTGAGCTTCCAGATCGTCATGTCCTCTTCCAGCAATCCCGGCACGGTGATTTCCAAGCGATCCTCGTAAAGCACGAGGGCGATGCGTCCCGGCGCCGCATAGTTCCTCTGGCAGACAGCGCGAGCAAGCAGACGGCGCATGAGATCTTCCGGAAGCTCCTCCAAGCCGCGCGCCTTGACACCCCGCGCCAAAAGACGCTCCTGCACATAGTCCGCCGCACCGTCCACCTGCTCCGTCAGAGAACCGGCAAACTCTTCGCCGCCGACGAAATCAAGGCGCGTCGCATCAAGATACTCGGCGCACTGGATAAAGCCCTCGGGAAAAAGTTCCTCCGCCGTTCCTGCGAGCAGATGCCAGCCGCCCGTCGCACGGCACTCGCCCTCCTCCTCACGCAGAAGCTTCCATGCCAGGAGATCCTCCTTCTGCAGGCGCACGACATCATCATCAGCGCGGCGTTTCTCCGCCTCGCCGTACATCATGCGGCAGAATTCCTCGATTTCCACATCACTGACCGTGCTCTCGGCCGCGAGCTGATCGGCGCTGCTGTTCGTGCCCGAAAGAAGAAGCTCCTGCACCTGATACGGCTCAGCGAGGCGCGTCGCGCCGCCGACGCGCACATAGGTGCCGTCCATCATGCCCAATTCCTTGACGAAATACGGCTTTTCCATACCAGGGAAAATCTCCACGACGACGACCTGCCGTCCGTCTTGCAGTTCCACACCGACGCGCGGGAAAATGCGCGGTTCGCAGCTGTCGAAAATCTTCTGCGTAATCTCATCTATGCACGGAATGAGCTCCGCTTCTGCTGAAAATCCCCTGCCGCTTTCACCGTAGAAAATGATGCGTCCGCCTCGTCCGTTCGCAAAAGCCACGGCCGTATTCAAAAAAGATCCGCTCTCCGCCACGATCTGCTCCACGAAATCGCCGCGAACCCCCGTCATTTCTTCCTGCACATTCAGCACCTCTCTGCCATCCGTTTTCTACGCTATAGTATAACAGTTTTTCCAAGGAAAGTCCAAAAAAAGAGAGCGGCTCTCGCCCCCCCTCTCATCATGCTTCATCTCGTTTCAATTCTCTATGCCCTTGCGTGCCGCCACGCCCTTCGCATAATAGTGGCGCACTTCCCGCATCTCCGTGACGAGGTCGGCTCGCGCGATCAGCCAATCAGGCGCATTCCTGCCCGTCAGGACAATCTCCCGCTCGGGCGGCAGATCATCGAGCAGGGATTCGACCGCCTCGCGCGAGATGAGTTCGAAGAAGAGAGCCACGTTCAGCTCGTCGAGGATGACGACGTCCCAAGCGCCCGAGTGTGCGGCTGCGGCAGCCTTGGCGAAGCCGTCCTGCATCAGCTGCAGGTAGTCGGCGGGCGGCTCACCCTCAGGGAATACGACGACGTCTTCTCCCCATGCCGCACGCTCCTCTTCTGTCAGCATGCCTTCCTTCGCGATAAAGAACGGTTTGCCCGTCGTATAGAGCGCAAGCTGCGGTGCGAATCCCTGCAGAACTTTCTGCTCGCTGTAGGCGAGGCTCTTCATGAACTGCATGATGTAGACGCGAAGCCCTGCACCCAAAGCGCGCACGGCGAGACCGATCGCCGCCGTCGTCTTGCCCTTGCCTGCACCCGTATAGACCTCGATCATCGGTTGTCCACCTTGTCCATCGCGTAGAGGTCGTGCTCGGCGAAGCGTTTTTCGGCAAGCGCTTCATACTTCGTACCCGGCTTGCCGTAATTCGTGTACGGATCGATGGAGATGCCGCCGCGCGGCAGAAATTTGCCCCAGACCTCGATGTAGCGCGGCTCCATGAGGCGCACGAGATCCTTGAGGATGATGTTCACGACATCCTCGTGGAAGTCGCCGTGATTGCGGAAGCTGAAGAGATAGAGCTTCAGCGATTTGCTCTCGACCATGCGCCGCTCGGGCACGTAGGAGATCGTGATCGTCGCGAAATCCGGCTGCCCCGTAATCGGACAGAGGCTCGTGAACTCGGGGCAGTTGAACTTGACCCAATAATCCTTGTCGGGATGCTTGTTCTCGAAGGTTTCCAAAAGCTCAGGCGCATAGTCCGCCGCATACTGCGTATTCTTTTCGCCGAGATGCGTGACGCCCTTCATCTCATCGCTCGTGCGTGACATGGCTGCTCCTCTCCGTGCGCTTCTTGGCGCATCAAAAACTTTTCCTCGAATCCTTCCTTTGTTTCCGGCCGTCCGAAGAGATATCCCTGAATGGAATCGACCTTGCACGTCTTCGCCAGAAGATCATACTCCTCCTGCGTTTCCACACCCTCGATACAGACCTTCATGCCCATGCTGTGGCAAAGCTCCACCGTGTAGTCCACGATGCGGCGATCGAAGTCCGACCACAAGATCTGCTTGACGAAGGCCCTGTCGATCTTCACGATGTCACACGAGAGGTTCTTGAACATCGCCAAGGAAGAGCAGCCCGTGCCGAAATCGTCCATGGCAATCTTCAGACCATACTCGCGCAGAGAGGCAAACTGACGATTGATGAAATCCCAGTCCGAGATGACCGTGTGCTCCGTAAGCTCCAAAACGATGCTCGCCGGATCTACGCCATAGCGCTCAATACATTCCCTGACAGCCTCCTTGAAGGACGGGTCGCGCAGCTGCACATAGGAAAGGTTGATGCTCATGCAGAAATCGGGAACAATCTTCTGCCACTCACGACAGATGCGCACCGCCGTATCGGCGATCCACTTGCCGACGGGAATCATCAGCTGCGACTCTTCCAGCAGAGGGATGAACTCCATCGGCGCGACCATGCGCCCCTTGGAATTCTGCCAGCGCAGCAGGGCTTCCGCACCGATGATGCGCCGGCTGTCCGCTCCCACCTGCGGCTGAAAGCACAGGCTGAAGCCGCGGCAGCCGTCCTCCACCGAGCGGCGTATGTCCTCGCGCGCCGTCAAAGAGCGCAGCCAGCGGTTGTAAAGCTCCTTCGAGAAGATGCAGTTCTTGTTCTTGCCCCCCTGCTTCGCCAAGCTCAGCGCCGCTTCCGCATACTTGTGCAGCACGAGATAATCCTTGCCGAACTGCGGAAAGAACACCGTGCCGCCCGACACCGTGCAGAAATACTTGTGCTCATTGATCTGCTGCGGCTTCAAGAGAGCCGTCTGTATACTCCGGTAGAGAGTTTCAACATCCGCCTCATCCGCCCCCGGATAAACGATGCCGAACTCGTCACCGTCGAGCTTATAGAGCCGGAAATCCGTCGAGAGGATCTTCTTGATGCGCTTTGCAACCTCGCGTAGAACCTGATCGCCAAAGGCACGGTTGTAGGCTTCGTTGACGATCTTAAAATTGTCGATGCCAAGAATCATCAACGCGCCGCCCCTGCCCGTCTCGCGCGCCTCGTCAAGCGCCGCCTTCATGCGCTGCTCCAGCTGGTACTTGTTCAAAAGTCCTGTGACGGCGTCCGCACGGATGCGCTGTCCCATGAACCGGAAGATTCCCGCATAGAGCGTCCTCTTTCCTTCATGGTCGAGCGCAGCGGCGCAGCGGCACTCGATCCACTCGTAGTCATCCTTGCGCGTCTTCGCGCGAAACTCAACACAGCCCTCTCTCGTGTGCCCCTGCAGCACATCGTCAAAGACCTTCGTGACGTTTTCGCGCTCCGTCGGATGCATGATCTCCTGCCACGCCTGGCGAAAAGCAGAAAATCCCATCGTTTCCGCAGGTATGCCGAAATCCCGCACGATGTTCGGCGACGTCATCGCCACTTTGTTTTGCAGATCCACCACATAAAGATAGCCGGACGTCGTCCTCTTCAGCACATCAAAATAAATCTTCAGACGCTTCAGCAAGGGACTCAAAGCAGTTCGTGGGATTCGGCGCATGGCGACCTCCTGTTGTCGGGTGTACCCGATGATCTTATGAATATATAATAGCCGACAAATTTCCTAAATGCAAGACTTGACAAAGATTTCCTCCATAAAATTTTATGGAAGAAATTCCTCTTCCGACCAAAGAAAAAGCCTTCGACGCCGCAGCGGCAATCGAAGGCCTTGCGAGGTGCATACCTCATTTATCAACGCTTTTTCGTCTTATTCATGATTCCTTCCCTCAGCCAAGACTGCTCGCCTCCGCTTTGCTGCGCCTCTGCTGGAAGAAGAGCACGGACGCCAGGAGAAGGAATCCCACGAGATCGGTCACAAGTCCCGGTTGGATCATCAAAAGACCGCCGACGAACAACATAACGCGCTCAAGTCCGTTCAACGGCTTCACGAGGCAGCCGATCATCGATGCGCTCAAGCCGACCATGCCGATGACCGAGGTCACGAGCACGGTGATGAGCGATATGGGTGTCGCATCGATCATGAGGACGACGGGCGACAGCACGAAGATGTACGGAATGATGAAGGCGGCGATCGCGAGCTTCGAGGCATTGATGCCCGTCTTCAGCGGCTTGCCGCCGCTGATGGCAGACCCAGCGAAGGCGGCGAGAGCCACGGGAGGCGTCACGTCGGCGATGATACCAAAGTAGAATACGAACATGTGCGCCGCGAGCACGGGCACGCCCATCTGGACGAGCGCGGGAGCGGCAATCGTCGAGGTGATGACGTAGTTCGCCGTCGTCGGCACGCCCATGCCGAGGATGATCGACGTAATCATCGTGAAGAACATCGTCGGCAAAAGCATGCCGCCCGAAAGATCGAGCAGAGCCGACGCGAGCTTTAGGCCCACGCCTGTCTTCGTCACGACGCCGATGATGATGCCCGCTGAAGCGCAGGCGACGAGGACGCCGAGGACGTTTCGCGCACCGTTTTCAAGACCGCGCACGATCTCTACGGGCTTCATGCGCGTCGACTTGCGCAAAGACGAGGCCGCGATGGCGAGCACGATCGCCCACAGAGCCGCACGCATCGGCGTGAAGCCCGAGACGAGCAGATAGATGATGACGATGAGAGGAATCGCGAGATGGCCACGCTCCTTCAGAATCTCCCACGGCTTGGGCAGTTCGCTTCGCGGCACGCCCTTGAGATTGCTGCGGCGCGCCTCAAAGTGGACGCCGAGCCAGATGCCGAGGAAGTAGAGGAGTGCAGGAATCGTCGCCGCTTTGACGACGTCGAAGTACGGCACGCCGACGAACTCCGCCATGAGGAACGCCGCCGCTCCCATGACAGGCGGCATGAGCTGTCCGCCCGTCGAAGCCGCCGCTTCGACCGCGCCCGCGAAGTTGCGCTCATAGCCAAGCTTCTTCATCATGGGAATCGTGAAGGCTCCCGTACCCGCGACGTTGGCGACCGAGCTGCCCGAGACTGTACCCATGAGGCCGCTCGAAAGCACGGCGACCTTCGCCGGGCCGCCGCGCGCCCAGCCCGCCACGGCATTCGCAAGGTCGATGAAGAACTTGCCGAGTCCCGTCGACTCCAGGTAGGCACCGAAAAGGATGAAAAGGAAAATGAAGGTCGAGGACACGCCGAGCGGTATGCCGAACACGCCCTCCGTCGTGAAGAAGAGATGCGAGACGAGCTGGTCGAGATTCAGTCCGCGATGTGCGAGAACGCCCGGAAGGTACGGCCCTGCGAATGCATAGGCGAGGAAAAAGAGCACGACGCAGACCATCGGCATGCCGACGACGCGGCGCGTCGCCTCGATGACGAGCACGATGCCGATGAGACCTACGACGAGATCAAGCGAATTGACCGTTCCCGCACGCATCACGAGGCTTCGATAGGCGAAGATGATGTAGGCGGGAGCGCCCGCACCCAAGATGGCGAGGACGACGTCGACGACATGCACCTTCTCGCGCGACCAGGCCTGCCGCATGGGGAAGAGCAGATAGACGAGCGTCAGGCCGAAGCCCAGATGAACGGCACGCTGCAGCTGTGCATCGAGCACGCCGAAGACCGCCGTATAGATTTGAAAGAGGGAGAACGCGATGGCGAGAACCGCCACGACCTTCGCCATGAAGCCCTTGTGCTCGATGACGTCGGATTCCTTATCGTATTTTTTCAGAACTTCTTTTGCAAGTTCCTCATGCTTCTTGTCCGGCATGATGAACATCATTCCTTTCCTGCCGCAGCAGCGGCTCCAAGCTCCTTGCCGAAGAGCTTCTCCATGCCCCAGCGCCACGGGGCGATGACTGTGAGGTCGACGCGGCTTCCTGCCGGAAGCTTTTCAAAAAGCTTCTCCTCCGTGCCGTCGAGCACGAGCGTCAATTCCGTTCCCACCCCCGTGCGCAGAGAAAGACGCGGGAAGCGGCGCTCCATGCCGTCCATGACGAAAAAGTCGCCTTCCGCGCGGAACTCGCCCTCGCTCGCGAGGAACGGCAGCCCCACGCCGAACGATTGGTAGCGCGTCCTGTCGAGCACGAAGCCCGAAACTTCGTCATCCACGCGCAGGTCTTCCTCCACGGGCGTCTTCTGCACCGAATGGATGAAGCGAATCACGACAGGCATCCCCGCGTACGCTTTTTCCGCATAAAGGAGCGCCCCCTGCTCGCTTTCCACGACGAGCAGGGGGCGTGCCAAGAAATCTGCAAGCGCCGCGAGCACGAGAGCCGCAAGGAAGAGCCTCACACCCAGCCGCTTCTTCATTTATTCCTTGTAGTAGCGCTCTGCGCCGGCATTCAACTCAATGGACATGCCGTCCTTCGCGCTCTCCTTCGTAATCTGCTTCGCCGCCGAATGCGCCGCCTGCAGCTTCTCAATATTGTCGAAAAGCGCCTTCGTGATGTCGTAGCCGAGCTTCTCGTCCACCTTGTCTGTCGCAACGAGCATCGCCATGACGGAAATTCCCGGGACTTCTTCATCGAAGCCCGCATAGGTGCCCGCCGGAATCTTCGTCTTCGTGTAGAACGGGTACTTTGCGATCAAGGCGTCCGCCTTGTCCGCCTCGATCGGCAGGAGACGCACCTTGTTCTGCGACGTGATGTCCTGCACCGCCGCCGTCGGGAATCCCGCCGTGACGAAAGCCGCGTCGACGTTGCCGTCCTTCAGGGCGCTTGCCGCCTCGCCGAAGGACAGGAACTGCTCATCGATATCATCATACGTGATGCCGTACGCCTCAAGAATCTGACGCGCATTGGCCTCCGCACCACTGCCCGCCGCACCGACGGCGACGCGCTTGCCCTTGAGGTCGGCAATGCTCTTGATGCCCGTCGACTCAAGCGTGACGATCTGGCATGTCTCGGGGTAGAGCGCCGCGATGCCGCGCAGGTTCTCGACCTTCTTGTCCTTGAACATCTCCGTGCCGTTCACGGCATAATAGGTGATGTCGTTCTGCACGATGGCGAGATCGACCGAGCCTTCCTTCAGCATGTTGATGTTCGCGACCGTCGCACCCGTGGACTGCGCACTCGCATTCATGCCGGGAATCGCCTTGTTCAGGATCTCCGCCATCGCGCCGCCGATCGGGTAATACGTACCCGCCGTGCCGCCCGTGGCGATGTTGATGAACTTGTTGCTTCCTGAGCCACCGCAGCCGACGAGGAGCAATGTGCCAAAAATCAGGAGCGCCGCCGCTGAGAGGATTCTCCCTAGTTTGCCCAAATGCATGGTTCATACCTCCTACAGATATAATTCTATTATATACTACGTATGCTATTATAACATATCTTGCATATCCATGCAAATTTTCCGTACAAATTACGCATCTACTTGCCTGCAGATACCACGCACACGAAATGACCACTCATTCCAATGCCAGTCCCGCAAGTTCGCGCACGACGACGCTCGCGAGTATGAGCCCGGCGACGGATGGCACGAAGGAGATGCTGCCCGGCGGCTGCTTGGAAAAAGCCTGCACGCCTTTTTCTGCGCTTTCTTCTCGCAGCGCGAAGAGCGGCTTTCGCGGCTTTTCCTTGGAATAGACGACCTTCAGAGATTCCACGCCGCGCGATTTCAGCTCGCGGCGCATGACGCGCGCCAGAGGACACACGCTCGTTTCATAGATGTCGGCGACCTCGAACTTCGTCGGGTCGAGCTTGTTGCCCGCCCCCATGCTGCTCACGATGGGGATCGTCCGTTTCTTCGCCTCCATGACGAGCCCGATCTTACCCGCGATGGTGTCGATGGCATCAACGATGTAATCATAAGACCCGTGAAAAAAAAGACCTGCCCGCTCGGGCAGGAAGAAGTCCTCAACGATCTCGACCTCAGCAGCAGGGTTGATGTCCTCGATGCGCGCCTTCATGACCGCCGCCTTGCTGCGCCCGATCGTGCTGTAGAGCGCCGCAAGCTGACGATTGAGATTCGAGGCGGCGACCGCATCGTTGTCGATGAGCACGAGACGCCCTACGCCCGCGCGTGCGAGCGCCTCCGCCGCAAACGAGCCAACGCCGCCGATGCCAAAGACAGCGACACGAGCCGCCTTGAGTCGCACAAGCCCTGCCTCACCGATGAGCATCGCCGTGCGGCAAAAGCGTTCCTCCATAAAAACTCGCTCCTCTCCAAGCAAACGTAGCTTCTCAGCTGCATGGATGATGACGCATCGACGCACCGCTCACTTCTTCGGATGGAACGGATCGAACTTCGGCAGAGCGAAATCGCTGCGCGAGGCGAAGGCCGGAACCTTCTCCGTCGGCTGCTTCATGAAAGACGGCGGTTCCAAGGAGGCGATGCTCTCCGTCTTGAGCTTGCTTTCGGGCGCCTCCATGCGCTGCGCCTTCATGACGACGCCATCGACGAAGTCCGTCGCGATGATCGTCGCGCGGATCGTCTGTCCCATGGAAGAGTCGATGATCGTGCCAAGAATGATATTCACATCGGGGTGCGTGTTTTCCCGGATGTAGTTCGTCGCCTCGCCCACATCGTCGAGCGTCATGCGCTCGCTGCCACTGAGGTTCAGGATCAAGCCGCGTGCACCCGTCAGGGATTTCTCGACGAGCGGGCTTTCCACCGCCTTCTGCACGGCCTCGATCGCACTCCTCTGGCTCTCGCCGATGCCGAGGAGCGCATCGCCGCTCTGGCTCTGCCGGAAGGTCGACGTGAGATCGGCGAAATCGACATTGATCTCGCCCGTCGTCAGAATCAATTCCGCGATGCAGTTGATCGCCTGACGGAGGACGTCGTCCGCCGCCTTGAACGCGTTGACGAGCGTCATGTGCTTGTTCTCGGGAAGCTTCATGAGGTTGTCGTTATGTACGACGATCAAGGCGTCAAGATTTCCCTGCATCTTCGCGATGCCCTCATTGGCGACGCGCTTCTTGCGCGCGCCCTCAAAGGAAAAGGGCACCGTCACGACGCCGACCGTCAGTATGCCCATGTCCTTGGCAATTTTTGCGACGACGGGCGCCGCGCCCGTGCCCGCGCCGCCGCCCATGCTCGCCGTGACGAATACGAGGTCGGCGCCCTTCAAAACTTCCTTGATTTTCGCCTCGTCGCCCTTCGCCGCTGCTTCCCCGAGATCCGCCACGCCGCCCGTGCCGAGCCCCTTCGTCAGCTCTCGTCCGATAGCGAGCGCCTTGATGCCCGCCTCTTCCATATAGGCAAGCTGCTTCGCATCCGTATTGATCGCGATCAGCTCCACATCAAGCTCGTTTCCCTCGGCTATACGCTCGATGACGCTGTTGCCACCGCCGCCCACGCCGATGATCTTTATCGTGACTACCGCTCTCTTGATCTTCGTATCATCCGTTATCATGGAAGCGGTTCCCCCTCTCTATGCCTCGCAGATCCATCCCTCTTTGTCAATTATCCACTTGCTTTTATTCGCCGTTCTTCTCGCCATTCCTGCAAAAAGAGGGAAAATGCTTAATTCGTCCCGTTCTCCCCCTCCGTTCGAGGACGTTTCATCCCCCAAACTCCCGCAAGCTGCGCGAGGAGCATGCCCGCAAGCATCAAGGCGCAGCCTGAAAGCTCGGCGGCACTCATCGACTCGCCGAGGAGGATTGCGCCCGAAAGCGCGCCAAACACGGACTCAAGGCTCATGATGACGGCCGCCAAGGCAGGCTCAGCGTACTGCTGTCCGACGATCTGCAGCGTAAAGGCGACGCCCGAGCTCATGATCCCTGCATAGAGAATCGCCGTCGCCGCGCCCTCGATGCCCGCGACGGTCGGCTGCTCGAAGAGAAAAGCGAGCGCCAGACTCGCACAGGCGCAGACGAAGAGCTGCGCGAGGGAAAGCTCCACCGCATCGACGAAGGACGCGAAGCGGCCGACGCAGAGGATGTGCATCGTCCAGAGGAGCGAACTTCCCACCATGATCGCATCGCCGTAAGAGAGGGAAAAGCCATCCTTCATCGAGAGCAGATAGAGTCCGCTGAGCGCCAAAACCGCGCCGCCCCAATGAAGCGGACGGATGCGGCTGCCGAAAAATACGGCGGCAAGCGGCACGAGGACGAGATAAAGGCATGTGATGAACGCCGTCTTTCCCACCGTCGTATACTGCATGCCCACCTGCTGCGATGTCGTCCCCAGGAAGAGGATCACGCCCACGAGAGCGCCCGCCTTAAAGCCCGGACGATACGTACCCGCCGCCTTCGCCGCGCGTCTTTTGGGCGCGAAAAAGAGCCACAGGAGAAAGACGACGGGGACAGCGACGACATAGCGTGCCGCACCGTATGTGAAAGGGCCGATGCCCTCCATGCCGACGGACTGGGCGACAAATGTCGTACCCCAGATGAAGGCGGCGACAAGGAGTGCCAAACTGCCGCGCAGACGCACAGATCTCACCACACTTTCTTAGAGAAGTCATGACAATTTCAGTGCTTCTTCATCTCATCCAAGCATTGAACTTCTCAATGAGCTTAACGGGCTTGTACGACTCCTTCGCCTGTCGAAGCCCCTCGATGCCCATGTCCTCCTCGCGGTTGATGTACGTCATATCGGACCACGCGTGCTCGACGAACGCCTGATTGATCGCGGGGTACGCGCCGCGCACCTCGGGATCTGCCTTTTCCACATGGATGACCGCCGTGTCGTCGTTGAGCTGCTCGCCGAAGGTGAAGGCGACGACGCGCTGTCCGATGAGGATCGCACCGCCCTTGAGCTGAAAATCCTCGAAGTTGTTCAAGACCTCGATGATCGCCTGACGCTCAAGCGCGATGAACGGATCGTCGGGAGCTTCCTGCGCATGCTGCTTGTACCAGCTGTTGATCGTCAGCTTGCATTGCGTGACGATCTCATCCGTAATGGGCTGATACTCGGCCTCGGGATAATTCTTGCGGAAGCTGTTCAGATGGTTCTTCTTCGAATGGAACTTGCGCCCTGCCAGCTTTATCAGATCGTCGGCGAGGTAGACATAGTCAAAGTTGTTGCGGTCAGACTCGACAGCGAAATCTGCGCCCTCGTAATTTTCAAGGATGTCCGCAAAGGAGCGCTCGACGCCCGAAAAGCGCACGGGCTTTCCCTGCGCCTTGAAGTAGTCGATGAAGCGTCCGACGGCAGCCGCCATCTTCTCCTCCGGGCCGAAAGGCTGCATGGCGAATTCTCGCCCCTCCCACTCAGCCTTCATATAAAGCACATCGTCTTCCTTCACCCACATGATCTTGTACGGTTCGTGCCACATGTAGAGGTTCGTAAAATTGAAGTGCGAATTCTCATAGTAACGCGCCCGAAAAAAACAGTCGAGCAGCGGCTTGTCCTCTTTTTGCAAAACCTTGAAATCTATGATGCTCATTCCTCTCTCGCTCAGTCACCAAGGTTCTGCGAACAAGAAGCGTGCGCCTTTTTCTCGCATGAACTCCCGCTGCAAAACCTCACGATTCAGCAATTTTCTTGCCCTGTTGTCCTATCATTATATCAACTGTGTCAAGCAATTAACAATCCCTTCTATTTCAGTCGGAATTGTTAATTGCTTTTTAACTGCACTTTCCCCTTTCCTTTAATCTTACCATGCTATACTTTCCGTATCGAGCAGGAATCCAGCAGCCGGCTCGATGCCAGCGGCAACGGTGGCCCTTTCCACACTTCTGTGCCTCCCTGCTGCTTGAAAATCTAATTCTTTCTCTATCCCGAAAAAGAAGGGCTCGCCTTGCGGCTTGCCCTTCTTTTTTGTCTATTTCCCGTTGTCCTCAGACTTCCCCTGACCGCGCTTGACAATTCCCGCCGGCACTGCCACTTTGCGTTTCTTGCGCGCCTTGTGCTCCTCATAGCGTCGCTTTCCTTCCTCGAAAGCGACGCGCGCCTCTTCGGTATCAAGCTCCAGGGGCGGCACGGCTTTCGGCCGTGCGTTGCGGTCAAGCGCCACCATTGTGAAATACGCCGACAGGCCGAGCTGCGGCTCGCTGCCGTCATCGAGATCTTCGACGATAACATTGACGGCGATCTCCATAGAGCTGTGCCCGACGTAGACGACGTCCGCCGTCACAACGACGAGATCGCCGATGCGGATCGGCAGATGGAATTCCAGTTCATCGACGCGCGCCGTCACGACGTTCGAGCGCGCATAGCGCCGCGCCGCCGCGTAAGCCGCCGAATCCATGAGCTTCATGATCTCGCCGCCGTGGACGTTGCCGTTGGGGTTCGCCTGGCTCGGCATCATGACCTCGCTGATGACGATGCGGCTTTCCTGCATACTGAAATGCTTCATGTATTTCCTCCTATCAAAACTGCCGCACAAGCAAAAATAACTCATGCGGCAGTTTCATCTTCCTTATTACCTTTGCTTCGACACCATCTCAGCGGAAGAAACGCACACCCGCGTCGAAGAGTCCCTGATCCTTGTTGCCCGGAACGTTCTTCGAGATGTTGTCGCCGACGCGCTCGGAGTGCCCCATCTTGCCGAGGATGCGGCCATTGGGGCTTGTGATCGCCTCGATCGCTTCCATCGAACCGTTCGGATTGAACGGCGATTCCATCGTCGGCTCGCCTGCATCGTCGACATACTGCGCCGCGATTTGCCCGCGTATGCGCATCCTCGCGATGACTTCCTTGTCGGCGACAAACCTTCCTTCACCGTGCGAGACAGGAATCGTATGAATATCGCCGACTGAGACGTTGTTGAACCACGGCGATAGATTCGACATGATGCGTGTCTGCACCATGCACGAGACGTGTCTGCCGATCGTATTGCGCGTGAGCGTCGGAGACTCCGGATCAAGCGGCATGATCTTGCCGTAAGGAAGGAGGCCGAGCTTGACGAGCGCCTGGAAACCGTTGCAGATACCGAGGATCAGCCCCTCTCGCTTCTGCAGAAGTTCCATGATCGCCTCGGCGATGCGCGGATTTCTGAGCGTCGCCGCGATGAACTTGCCCGAGCCGTCCGGCTCGTCACCACCCGAGAAACCGCCCGGCAGCATGAGGATCTGCGCCTTGTTGATGCCCGAGGTGATCGCCTGCACCGATTCTTCGACCGTCTGCGGCGTGAGATTGCGAATGACGAGCGCATCGACTTCGCCACCCGCCTTCTCAAAGGCGCGCTGCGTCTCGTACTCGCAGTTGATGCCGGGGAAAACAGGCATGAAGATGCGTGGCTTCGTATAGCGATCGCTGGCTCGCTGACGCACGCCGCGGCGGAACGGCGCGGCTGCCGAGGCCGTCCTGCCCTTGCTGCTGACTGCCGCCGGGAAGATGCCGTCAAGCGCTCCCACATAAGACTCGCGAAGCTCATCGAGCGTCTGCACCATACCATTGCAAACGATGCTCGCAACCGTCGTCGTGCGCCCGAGGAGCGTCCACTTGACGCCGGCGAGCGCATCCGTCACGTTGACCGCCTCGCTCATCTCCAAGAGAATCGTACCGTAGGCGGGACGGAAGAGATCTTCGAACTTGATCGCGCCGGGCGCCGCCTTGAAACCGAGGCCGTTGCCCAGGCACATCTTCGTCAGAGCAGCCGCGATGCCGCCCCTGCCGACACTCGATGCCGAGAACACGCGGCGGCTCTGCATCAGAGCGTGCACGCGCTCATAGTTGCGGCGCAGGTTGGCAAAAACAGGCAGATCGTTCGCATCAATCGGCACTTCGACAGCATAGACCTTGCTGTTCGCGTACTTGAATTCGGCGGAAATCGCCTCGCTCGCTTTCATGACGTTGACGGCAAAGGCAACGACCGTAGGCGGCACATGGATGTTTTCAAACGTGCCCGACATCGAATCCTTGCCGCCGATGGCAGGCACGCGAAGCTCATGCTGCGCCCATAGTGCACCCAAAAGCGCCGCAAACGGCATGCCCCACTTCTCAGGATCCTTGCCAAGGCTCTCGAAGTACTCCTGCAAGGAGAGGCGCACCGTCGCCGCATCCGCGCCGAGCGCCACCATCTTCGTAACCGCCTCGACGATGGCATAGAGCGCACCGTGGAACGGACTCCACTCTGACAAGTACGGGTCGAAGCCGAAGGTCATCGCCGTCGCCGTATCCGTTTCGCCCTTCTTCACGGGAATTTTCGCGACCATGCCCTGCTGCGGCGACAGCTGATCCTTACCGCCAAACGGCATCAGAACCGTGCCCGCGCCGACCGTAGAGTCAAAGCGCTCAGCAAGTCCCTTCTGACTGGCAACATTGAGATCGGCGAGGTTTGCATGCCATGCCGCCGTAAGGTCGCGCTGGTTCTTGACGACAGCAGGCGGCAGCTGGCGCAGATAGTTTGTCTCCACGTCGGGTGACTTCAAGGTTACGCGCGCATGCTGCTTGACGCCGTTCGTATCGAGGAATACACGCGCAAGGCTCACAATCTTCTGCCCGCGCCAGACCATCTCAAGCCTGCCTGTATCCGTGACCTGAGCGATCGGCGTCGCCTCGAGATTTTCGCGATCAGCGAACGCCGTGAGAACGGGTAGAGCCTCGGGACGCATGACGAGAGCCATGCGCTCCTGCGACTCCGAAATGGCAAGCTCCGTGCCGTCGAGTCCCTCGTACTTTTTCTTCACGGCATCGAGATCGATCGCCAAGGACGGCGCAAGTTCGCCGACGGCGACGGCGACGCCGCCCGCACCGAAGTCGTTGCAGCGCTTGATGAAACGGCTGACCTCGGGATGGCGGAAGAGGCGCTGAAGCTTGCGCTCCGTCGGCGCATTTCCCTTCTGCACCTCGGCGCCCGCCGTTGTCAAAGAAGCCTCCGTGTGTACCTTCGACGAGCCGGTCGCGCCGCCGCAGCCGTCGCGTCCCGTGCGGCCGCCGACCAAGACGACGACGTCGCCCGGCTCCGGCGTCTGGCGCACGACGTCCGCCTGCGGCACAGCGCCGATGACGGCGCCGATCTCCATGCGCTTCGCCATGTAGCCTTCATGGTAGAACTCATGCACCTCGCCCGTCGCAAGACCGATCTGGTTGCCGTAGGAGCTGAAGCCTGCCGCCGCCCCCTGCGTAATCTTCTTTTGCGGCAGCTTGCCCGGCAATGTATCGGCGATCTTGCCGCGCGGGTCGGCGGCGCCAGTCACACGCATCGCCTGATAGACGTAGGAACGCCCCGACAGGGGATCACGGATCGCACCGCCAAGGCACGTCGCCGCACCGCCAAACGGCTCAATTTCCGTCGGATGGTTGTGCGTCTCATTCTTGAACATCACGAGCCAATTTTCTTCCTTGCCGTCAATCTCCACAGGCACGACGATGCTGCACGCGTTGACCTCATCGGAAGCATCGAGATCTTCCAAAAGCCCCTGCTGACGCAGCGCCTTCATGCCGATGCACGCAAGATCCATCAAGGATACGTCCGCCTGCTTTCCCGCATGAATCTTCTCGCGGTCGAGCATGTAGAGCTTCACTGCCTGCGCAAGCATCGGTGCGTATTTGCCGTTGCCGAAGTCCACCTTGTCGATGACCGTCGTAAACGTCGTATGGCGGCAGTGATCAGACCAATACGTGTCGATGACGCGAAGCTCCGTGATCGTCGGCTCACGCTTCTCCGCCGAGGCAAAATACTTCTGGCAGAACTGCAGATCCTCCAGACTCATGGCAAAGCCGCGCTCTTTCAACAAATTTCCGAGCGCCGCCACATCCATGCGGCAGAATCCCGCAAGCGTCTCCACATCGGCAGGCTCTTCGATCTTCTCCGCGAGCGTCGCCGGCTTCTGCAAAGCGGCCTCGCGGCTTTCGACCTTGTTGATGCAGTACGCCTTAATCTTTGCCAAAAGATCTGCCGAAATCGTGCCGACGAGCACATAAACGATCGCCGTGCGAATTGTCGGACGCTCCTTCTGCGTCACAAGCTGCACGCACTGCGCCGCCGAATCAGCACGCTGGTCGTACTGCCCCGGCAGATACTCAACAGCGAACGCCTTCGACTCGGGAAAGTCGGGCAGTTTTTCCTCATAGACCGTATCGACGGGCGGCTCAACGAAGACGATGTCGCGCACCGCCTTGTATTCTTCGTCTGAAAGTCCCTCGATGTCGTAGCGAATGAAGATGCGCACTGCCTTGAGCTCCGTCGCCAAACGGAACGTCTCCGTCAGGTCGTCACAAAGCTGCTGCGCGGGAATGTCGAAATATCCCTGCCTCTTCTCTACAAAAAGTCTTCTTACACTCATGCCCACAAACCATCCTCTCTGGTCAGTTCCCTGATCTCTTCTTGCATCTTGTCAGTTCTTCATCAACTCCAAATCAATCTTCACGACGACCTTCGTCACGTCCGCTGGATACTCGTCGAGCACCGAAACGCCCGGGCGATGCACGTCCTCCGGATAGAGCACGGCATAGCTTCCCGCCTTGAGCAGGATGCTGCTCTCGGGAATCAGGGCGCGATAAAAGATGATGTCCCGCGCCTCATCGTAAGGCTCCATCTCCACGAGGTCGGGACTCATCGGACACCAGCCGAGAAACTCCTCGCCGTCTGCGACATACTGAACATCCACGAATTTTCGATGCGCCTCGGGAGCGCACTCTGCCTGCGGCCGCGTCGTATAGCGCGAAAGCAGCGCGAAGATCTTGTCGCCGTCAATCTCGTGACGCCCTTCTGGCATATTGCGGAAGTCCTGTGCGCGCAAGAAGGCAAGCGCTTTCATCAGAGCCGCCGAATATCCCTTCTGCTCATCCTTCGATACCCCGATGATGCCCGTCATCATAAGCAATCCTCCTTCGCTATAGGAAGCACAGACAAATTCAGCGCTTCCCCAAAAAAGCGATTGATTTCCCCATTTATTCTATGCTATTATCCTTTATAGCGTTTCTTTTATATTATATGATGAAAGACCAATATCCGCAAGTGCGCGAATTGGGGCAGAGAAGGAGAAATGACTATGCGCGAACTCTTGGAACTCTTGGAGCACGACGCCCGCCGTCCCATCGGCGAAATCGCTGCCGTGCTCAAGAAAAGCGAGTACGAGGTGGAAAAGGACATCCGGGGACTGGAGCAGGACAAGATCATCCTCAGCTACAACACCTTGATCAACTGGCAGAAATTTGGCGACGACACGGTCACGGCGATCATCGAGGTCAACCTCACGCCCGAGCGCGAAGTCGGCTTCGACGCCATCGCCGAGCGCATCTATCGCTTTGAAGAGGTGCGCACCGTCTACCTCATGAGCGGCAGCTTCGATCTCCTCGTCATCATCGAGGGAAAATCGCTGCAGGACGTCGCCAACTTCGTCGCGACGCGCCTCTCGACGATCGATGGCGTCACGCAGACGCGCAGTCACTTCATGCTCAAGGCGTACAAGAAGGACGGCACGATCATCGACGACAAGGAGAAGGATCGCCGACTGGTGGTGTCGCCATGACGAACTGGAAGGAGCGCATCTCACCCGCCGTCCATGCCGTGCCGCCCTCAGGCATAAGAAAATACTTCGACATCGCCGCCGAGATGGAGGACGTCGTATCCTTGGGCGTCGGCGAACCGGACTTCATCACGCCGTGGTCGATCCGCGAAAGCTGTGTCCACGGGCTTGAGCAGGGCTACACCTCCTACACGGCAAACCGCGGCATGCTCGAACTGCGTGAAGAAATTGCCGCGCACTACGCGAGCCGCTACGGCATTTCCTATGAACCGGCAAAAGACATCCTCATCACCGTCGGCGTCAGCGAGGCGCTCGACATCGCCATGCGCGCCATACTCTCGCCCGGCGATGAAGTCTTGATTCCCGAGCCCTGCTACGTTTCCTACCAAGCCTGCGTGACCTTTGCGGGCGGCAAGCCCGTGCCCGTCGCCGCAAAGCTCGAAAACGACTTCCGCATCACACCCGAAGAACTTGAGCCGCACGTGACGAAGCGAACGAAGGCGCTTCTGATCGGCTACCCAAACAACCCGACGGGCGCCGTCATGGCGAAGGACGACCTTCAGAAGATCGCCGCCTTCGCCGAAAAGCACGATCTCATCGTCGTCTCCGACGAAATCTACGGCGACCTCACCTACGGCGGCATGGAACACACGGCGTTCTCCTCGCTGCCCGGCATGAAGGAGCGCACGATTCTCTTGAACGGCTTCTCCAAGGCCTACGCCATGACGGGCTGGCGCATCGGCTATGCGCTCGGCAACCCCGACTTCATCGCCGCTATGACGAAGATCCATCAGTACACGATGCTCTGCGCCCCCATCACGGCGCAAATCGCCGCCGTCGAAGCTCTGCGCCGCGGCGAGAAGTACATGAAAAAGATGGTCGCAGAATACGACCGCCGCCGCCGCCTCATCTACGACGGTTTCCAGAAACTCGGTCTTTCGTGCTTCGAGCCGAAAGGCGCCTTCTATATCTTCCCGAACATCACGTCGAGCGGCTATACGGACGAAGAATTTGCCGAAAACCTGCTCATCAAGGAGCACGTCGCCCTCGTCCCCGGCAGCGCCTTCGGCGAAAGCGGCAAGGGACACATCCGCTGTTCCTACGCGACCTCCATCGACAAGATTTCCGAGGCTCTCGCAAGGATCGGCAACTTCCTCAAGAATCATCGGAAATAGGAGACAAAAAAGCCCCGCTTGTGCGCCTTCTCTTTCGAGAGACGCTCAAGCGGGGCTTTGCCCATTATCCCGCAAAATCATCAAAAACCCTCCACCATCATACCCCCTGCCTCGCTGCGCGCTGCTGCACGCCTGCCCGCTGCCGAAATCTCCACGCTGTAAGCGTCCGACTCCGTACCGCGCAGAGGTTTCCTCGCCTCATGCGTCTCCTGCTTCTTCTCGCGCCGCGCCGTCTCTTCAAAAAAGGAAATCGGCGCAAGCGGCTTCACACGGTGCAGCCGTTCCACCTGGACATCCATTCGGAAAACCTCCTTCCATGAAAGTTCTGAATGAACGAAGGTTCTGAATCCTCTTTCTACTTGCATTATATCACAGACGCCATCCGATGAAAAGACGAAGAGCTGCCACATCGACGAAATGTGGCAGCTTTTCTATGCTTTTTCGTTTGCTTTTATTTTCCCTTCGCGAGCACGACGCGGCTCAGGATGACGACCACGAGCGCGAAGACGGCGAGGCCGAGCATTTCCGCCGTGTCGGCGAAATCGGCACCGACGAGCGCCAGCGGGCTTTCGCTGCCGCCGCTCGATACGGATATGGCGATGAGTCCGGCGAGCGCGACGCCGACGATGGATTCGCCGACGATGAGTCCCGAGGCGAAGAGCGTACCGCGGCGGCGTGCCGCTTTGCCCTCTTCCGCCCCGCGATCTTTCAGCACCTTGTCGAGCACATAGCCAAGGACAGCGCCAATGACGAGCGGAGTCTGGATGCTCGGCGGCAGGTAGATGCCCATGCCAACGGCCAAAGGCGGCAGCATGAGATTCCTCGTCGTGCGGCGCAGGAAGAGATCGACGAGCACGATGACGACGCCGAGTCCGAGACCGATGTAGATGTACTCCCATGCGAGGTTGTTCGAGAAGATTCCCTCGGCGATCGTCTTCATGAGCACCGCCTGCGGCGCGGCAAGCGCCTGCGAAGGATCCATGCCCTCACGCGGCAAGGCGCCGACGAAGCCGTACGCCTCATAGAGGAGGTTCAGGACGGGCGCAATGACGAGTGCGCCGACGACGCAGCCAAGAAGAAGCGCGACCTGCTGACGCCACGGCGTCGCACCGACGAGCCAACCCGTCTTGAGGTCCTGCATATTGTCGTTCGAGATGCAGGCGATGGCGAGGATGATCGACGTCGTGAAAATAGCCGTCGCCGTCGCGAACTTCTCACCGCCCGGCAAATCGAAGATGCCGAACGAAGAGCAGAGCGCGTACATGACGAGCGAGGCGACGATGATGCCGAGGATGCCGATACCCGAGATCGGACTCGACGACGTGCCGACGAGGCCTGCCATGTAGGCGCAGGCAGCGGCGACGAAGAAGCCCATGAATACGGCAACGCCGACGCCGACGAGCGTGAAGGCGAGCACCTGACCACTTGGCAGTCCCTCCGGACTGACAAAGGCGTAGAATACAGCGAGCAGGCCGACGACTGTCAGCAGGAATACGAATCCGATGCTCTTCATCGACATGTCGATGTCCATGCGATGCCTGTCCTTGATCGTCTCGGGCATGCGCATGGCGGCAAGCGATTCCTTCATGCCGTCGATGACGGGACGCGCGAGCGTAATCAGCGTCCAGATGGCGGCGACGCCCATGGCGCCCGCGCCGATGAGGCGCACGCGCTCCTGATAGACGGCGGCAGCGAACTTCTGCATCGTCACGCCGTCGGGCGGCGTACTCGTGATCGTGTAGAAGGGAACGAAACCCGCCCAAGCGATGAGGATGCCGACGAGCATTGCAAGACCGCTCGCTATGCCGATGAGGTAGCCTGCACCGACGAGAGCCGACGAATAGCCGATAGGGAACTGCGTCATACCGCGCCCGACGGGAATCCAGACAGAAAGCGCACCCGACAGCACTTGAAAGCCGCTCGTGCAGAGCGCGATGACACCCGCGACGAAACTGCCCGACAGAATTTCCTTGAGCCCTGTGCCTTTGCCCTTGCCATCTTCATCATGCGCATTGACCTTCAGGATCTCCGCCGCCGCAACGCCCTCGGGATAAGCGAGATCACTGTGCACGACCATGGCGCGGCGCAAGGGGATCGTAAAGAGCACGCCCAAGCAGCCGCCGCAAGCCGCGACGAGAAGCGTCTGCGTGAACTCGAAGCCGTGCCAGTAGCCGATCATGAGCATGCCCGGAATGATGAAGATGATCGCGGACAGGGTGCCGGCCGCCGAGGCCTGCGTCTGCACCATGTTGTTTTCCAGGATATTGGAATCCTTCGCCATCTTGAGGACGGCCATCGAAATGACAGCTGCCGGAATGGCGGACGAGAACGTCAGGCCGACCTTCAGCCCCAGGTAGACGTTCGATGCCGTAAAGATCACTGTCAATACGGCACCCAAGAGCATGCCGCGCACGGTAAGCTCAGGTAATCGCAGCTCATGCTGCATGAACTCATTGTGTTCATTTTTCATAGTATCGCTCCCTATAGTAATTTGCGCCCATGAAGCAGGCGAATGGATGCCTGTCTATTATAGCACATATTTATAGAACATATGGCAAAATTTATATAAAAATCGTAAAAATGAATCCATTTTCCTCATTTGTACCAAATAAGAAATCGCTGCGCAATTTGGCGCAGCGATTCATCATAATATCCATCTGTATCTCATACATGCCGCTCTTATTTGTCTCCATAGTGAGAACCGCATTGAGCAATCTCCAACACGCCATCGGATATTTGAAAGACAAGCCGATTCTTCTCATCGATGCGCACGCTGTAAAAGCCGCTCCAGTTGCCGCGCAAAGGCTCCGGTTTTCCTATACCGTCATACCCGTTTCGATCGATGTCCTTGATGAGATTATTGATCTTTTTCAGTGTTTTCTTATCCTTGGTTTGCCATTCGATATATTCAGCCCACGCCTCATCATGCCATATTTTTCGCACCGCTACACCTCAATGAGTTCATGCTCAGACACATTTCTTCCCGCTCTTATGTCTGCAATCCTCCGATCCAGAATCGCCGCATTTTCTGAAGACCAAAACGGCTCTGCCATGACTTCGAAAGGGATGCGCCTTTCTCTGCTGAGCCTTTTCAGGTAGATGTTGACTGCAGTAGACATGGACATCCCCATGTCTTCACACACCTGTTCTGCCTCCCGCTTCACATCATCATCAATGCTCAGACAAATCTGTGCCATAATCTCATCCCCCTTCTTCTTGATTATATTACATTTGCACCAATGCCGGCAAGCTTGTCCTTCATGACGTCGATTGCCTTCAAGAGCTGCACGTCCTGTGCACCGTCCGCCTGCGGCTCGACGCGAACGTCTGGCTCAATGCCCGTGCCGTCGATGCTTCTGCCCGACGGAGTGTAATACTTGGCAATCGTGAGCTTCAGTGCATCATCATCGTAGAGCGGTAAGATGACCTGCACGGAGCCTTTGCCATACGACGTCTGGCCGACGATCGTCGCCGCGCCCGTATCCTGCAGTGCGCCCGCGAGGATTTCGCTCGCCGAGGCGCTGTTGCCATCGATGAGCACGACGAGCGGATATTTCTCTTCCGAGAGCTCCGATTCATATTCTTCGCGTCTTCCGTCCTTCTGCACGACGGAGACGACCGGTCCCTTCGGTACAACCATATTGGCGATCGCCACACAGCTCGTCACAAGTCCGCCGGGGTTCTCGCGCAAGTCGATGATCATGCCCTTGACGCCTTCATTTTCCAGCGCATGATAGGCATCTTTGAACTCATCTGCCGTATGCTCGGAGAACGAAGCGATGCGGATGTAGCCGATGCCGTCCGTGTCGGGCAGCATTTGCCCTGCGACCGTATGCACCTGGATCGTCGCACGACGCACGACGTAGTCCTTGTCCTCTTCGCCTGCGCGGCGAACCCTGAGCGTCACTTCACTGCCGATCTCGCCGCGAATGTGCAGCACGACCTCTTCCGGCTCAATCTCGCTCGTCGGCACACCGTCGACGGCGATGATCTCATCGCCCGTCTTGATGCCCGCCGCCTCGCTCGGCGTCCCCTCCATGACGGAAATGACCGTGATCTTGTTGTCCTTGAAGCCCATGACGATGCCGACGCCGCCGAAGCTTCCCTCCGTATGCGAGCGCATGAGTTCGTACATCTTGGGATCGAGATAGATGGAATGGGGATCGTCAAGCGTCTTGACCATGCCCGAGATGGCGCCGTCGATGAGCTTCGTATAGTCGACGTCACGCACATACTGCGTCTCGATGAAGCGCAGAGCGCCGAAGAAGCGCAGTATATCCTTCGTCTTCTGATTATTGAACCCCATCAAGGCGTAGAATCCGAAGATCGTCGCGTTGAGCGTCACGACAGCCGTCGCGACGACGAGCAGGAAAACCGTTTTCTTTTTCAAAATATCCTCCACCTATCAAAGATACCCCATGGGGTCGACAGGTTCGCCGTCAACACGAACCTCGAAGTGGCAGTGCGGCCCTGTGGAATTCCCCGTCGAGCCGCATTCGGCGATCGCCTGTCCTTGCGAGACGCTTTGCCCTTCGCTGACGAGGAGCGCTTGGTTGTGCCCATAAAGCGTCGATATGCCGCCGCCGTGGTCGATGATGACGGCATAGCCATAGCCCGAAATCCAACCGGCATAAGAGACGATGCCCGCGCCGGCCGCATGAATCGTATCGCCGTAGTCGCCGCCGATGTCGATGCCCGAATGGAAGCGGCTCGCGCCCGTGATCGGATGGACGCGCCAGCCGAAGGGCGAGGTGATCGGCCCGCCAAGCGGCCAGTTGAGCGCTCCGCCGCCCGAAAGGGCGGGAGACGCCGGCTGATAGCGGCTGTTTCGGATCATCTGCTCGACTTCCTTGGATGCCGCAAGATTCTCGTTGATGATGCGTTCCTGCGTCGCGCGATCCGTTTCCATCTTGTCAATGATCGCCTGCTTTGCCGCCTGCTTCTTCTCCGCCTCTTTCTTACGGCCAGCAGCGGAGACGACGAGCTTTTCTTTCGCCGCCTTGTCCTTTTCCAATTCCTTCTGCGACGTCTCGATCGCAGTCTTTTCCGCAAACACGACCTGCACGAGGTCGTAGTCCTGCTGAATGACGCGCTTCAAGAGATCCATGCGCGTAAAGAAGTCCTGAAAATCCTTCGCGCCGAAAAGGACGTCGAGATAGTTGATCTGACCGTTGATGTAGATGTCGCGCACGCGCTTGGCGAGCTGGTCGCGCTTCACGGCAAAGTCCTTATTCAATACCTTGAGCTTGTCTTCATTCTCATCGATGCGTGACTCGGTCGCGTCAAGTTCCTTCTTCACGTCCTTGTAGGCTTTCGTCGCCTCGTCTGCCGCCTCATCGACAACACGCTTCTCTTCGGAAAGCCCCTCGATCCTGGACTCGATCTCGTTCTTCTTCTTCTGCGCCTGCTCCGCCTTTTCGATATGCGCGTCGCGCTGCTCCTCCAAGGTCTCGGCCTGCGCGAGCGGCGCAAGCGTCATCAAGTAGACGGCAGAAAGAAGCGCTGCCGCCGCTTTCTTCCCCTTTTTCCCTCCTACGGGATAAAAAACCATGAGAAAAGCCTCCTATACCTTGAGGAATCGCTTCAAGGAAATCGTGCTGCCCAACGCGCCGATTCCCATGCCGCTCAAGACCATCACGAGGCTGATGAAGTTGACAAACGGGTACTGCGGTATGAGCGGCAGAAACGCCAGCGTGCTGTAAACCTTCGCCGTGATCAGCCCGTAAATGCTTCGAAGCGCGATGGAAGCGAGAACGCCACCGAAGAAGCCAAGCACGACGCCCTCCAAGAGGAACGGCCAGCGGATGAACCAATCCGTCGCGCCGACGTATTTCATGATGGCGATTTCTTTGCGGCGCGCAAAGACTGTCAGGCGGATCGTGTTCGAGATGATGAAGAGCGTCGCGCCCGCCAGGAGCAGCATGAGCGTGAAGCCGAAGATACGCACGAGGCGCGTCATGTCGAAGAGGTGCTCGACGACGTCCTGCCCATACTTCACCGATTCGACGCCGCCGAACTTCTCGATTGCCTTCGCTGCCGTCTCCACCATCGTCGGCTGCTTGACCGTGACCTCGAAGGCATTCGGCAGCGGATTCTTGTCGCCGAGCGCATCGAGCAAATACTTCTGGTCGCCGAGCCTTTCCCTCAGGCGCACGATGGCATCCTCGCGGCTCACATACTGCACGCTCTCAATGCCCTGCATCTTCTTCAAGTCGTCTTCGAGATCGTCGATTTCCGATCCCTTGAGCTTGTCGTCCAAGTAGACGTTGATCTGCACCTGTGATTCAAGCATCGACGCCATGCGGTTCATGTTGAGCACGATGATGAGGAACATGCCGAGCACGAAGAGCGATACGGCGACCGTGCTGATGGAGGCGAACGACATCCAGTTGTTACGCTTGATCGATATGCAGACCTCGCGCACGAAATACTCCGTCGTCCTAAGCTTCATAGCCGTACCCCCCCTTCGCCTCATCGCGCACGATGCGCCCGCCCTCGATCGCGATGACGCGCTTCTTCATCGTATCCACGATATTCTTGTCATGCGTCGCCATGACGATCGTCGCGCCTGCATCGTTGATACGGCGGAAGATGTCCATGATCTCCCACGACGTCTCGGGATCGAGGTTGCCCGTCGGCTCATCGGCGATGATGAGTGCGGGATCGTTGACGATGGCACGCGCAATGGCCACGCGCTGCTGTTCGCCGCCCGAAAGCTGCGACGGAAAATTCTTCCACTTCTCGCGCAACCCCACGATGTCGAGGACAGCGTTCACGCTGCGCTGCATGAGGCGGCGCGGCGCTTCGATGACCTCCATGGCAAAGGCGACGTTCTCATAGACCGTCTTGTCAGGCAAAAGGCGATAGTCCTGGAAGATCACACCGAGACCGCGTCGCATGTATGGCACATCCTTCGGGCGAAGTTTCATCATATCGTGCCCGTTGACGCGCAGGCTGCCGCTCGTCGGCAGGATCTCCCGGAGCAGCATGCGCACGAAGGTCGACTTTCCCGCGCCGCTCGCCCCCACGAGAAAGACGAAGTCCCCCTTCTCGATTCTGACATTCACATGGTCGAGTGCCACCGTGCCGTTGTCGTAAACCTTGGAAACATCCTTCATATAAATCATTGCAATGAATTCCCCCATACCAAGTGCCTATTTTTGGCATTCCTACTTATTATAGCACACTTCTCCTAATTTCACTCCCTTAATTATATCACAGAAAACAAGGCGATTTCCCAATCATTTTTTCATATCAACTGCACACAAAAAGAACTGCCGCACGCCTTCGTACAGCAGTTCCCTATGTTCTTTCACCCTTATCTAGCGATTGATGTGATGCGAACCGAGGTCGTCGATGACCGCTTTTTCCTTCTTGCCGAGAACCCAGCCGAGCAGCTTGATCTCCGCATACAGCTCCATGCGCTGCTCGCGGTGGTCGCCCTGTGCCTGCATCAGCTCGTTGTACTTCTTGATCTTCACCTCGTACTGCGCCTTGACCTCCGCCTGCGAACGCATCTTCAGCGGACGCGAAGAGACTTCCGGCACTCCGTTCATATTCATGCAATCAGCCTTCTTTCTTTGTGAAAACGTCTGCACTTCGCTCTGTTACTCCGCCGCACTCTCCTGCGCACGCGATGCGGCCTCAGGACGCATATGCGGGAAGAAGAGCACGTCGCGGATCGACGAGCTGTCCGTCAGGAGCATCACGAGACGGTCGATGCCGATGCCAAGTCCGCCCGTCGGCGGCAGGCCGTACTCCATCGCCGTGATGTAGTCGCTGTCCATCGGATGCGCCTCGTCGTCGCCGGCTTCGCGCTGCTTCGCCTGCTCAAGGAAGCGCTCCTTCTGATCGATCGGATCGTTGAGCTCCGTGAAGCCGTTCGCAAGCTCGCGCCCATAGACGTAGAACTCGAAGCGGTCAGTGATGCGCGGATCTTCAGGATTGCGCTTCGCCAATGGCGAGATTTCCGTCGGATGACCCGTGATGAACGTCGGCTGAATCAAGGACTCTTCGACCTTCGCCTCGAACGCCTCGTTCAAGATGCCGCCGATGCCGTGCTTCTCCTCGTAGGCGACGCCGATTGCATCCGCCATGGCACGCGCCTCTTCGACGGTTTTGGCGCTCATGAAGTCCTTGCCCGTCGCCTCTTTCACTGCGTCGTTCATGCTGACGCGGCGAATCTTCGAGAGGTCGATCTCCGTACCCTCGTAGGTCAGCGCCGTCGTACCGAGCACGTCCTTCGCGGCCTGGCAGCATATCCCCTCCGTCACGTCCATGAGATCGTTATAGTCGGCATACGCCTGATAAATCTCAATGGATGTGAACTCAGGGTTGTGGCGCACATCGATGCCCTCGTTGCGGAAGATGCGCCCGATTTCGTAGACGCGTTCCAAACCGCCGACGATGAGCCTTTTGAGATTCAGCTCCGTCGCAATGCGCAGGTAGAGCTTCATGTCGAGCGCGTTGTGATACGTCACAAAGGGACGCGCCGCCGCGCCGCCCGCAATCGTCGACATCACGGGCGTCTCCACTTCAAGGAAGCCGCGCTCGTCGAGGTAGCGGCGGATCGACTGGATGATCTTCGTGCGCGCGATGAACGTGTCCTTGACCTCGGGATTCATGATGAGGTCGACATAGCGCTGGCGGTAGCGCATTTCCACATCCTTCAGCCCGTGAAACTTTTCGGGAAGCGGGCGCAGCGACTTCGAAAGCAGCGTGAAGTCGTCGACGCGCACCGTGAGCTCGCCGCGCCGCGTGCGGAAGACGACGCCTCGGACGCCGATGATGTCGCCGATGTCCAAGAGCTTGAACTCCTTGTACTTTTCCTCGCCCAGAACGTCGAGCTTGAAATAGATCTGAATCTTGCCCGAAAGATCCATGAGCACGGCGAAACTCGCCTTGCCATGACCGCGGATCGCCATCAGACGCCCGGCGATGCTGACCTCCGTCTCGCTCTCCGCCTCCTCGCCGAGCGAGGCGAATTCCGCGAGCAGTTCGTCCGCATGGCGCGTGACCTCGTAGCGATGCCCAAAGGGCGCAACGCCCATCTCGCGGAACTTCTCCATCTTCTCGCGGCGCACGCGCATAAGATCGTTCAGATCTTCCTTCTGCACCGCATTCTGCTGCTTGTTCTCAGCCAATATTTCCTCTCCTCACTCATATATCGCTTGCTTACTTGATTTCTACGACCTCGTACTGAATGATTCCGGCCGGCGCATGAACGTCAACGCGGTCGCCGACCTTCTTGCCGATGATTGCTGCGCCCACGGGCGACTCGTTCGAGATCTTAAACTCCGTCGGATCTGCCTCTGCCGAGCCGACGAGCGTATACGTCTCCTGCTCATCGAACTCGACATCCTTGACGACGACGGTGCTTCCCATCTGCACGGTGTCGGAAGATGCGCCGCCCTGGATGATGTCGCTGTTTCTTATCTTCGCCTCAAGATCGAGGATCTCGCCCTCAAGGAACGCCTGCTCGTTCTTCGCGTCGTCGTACTCCGAGTTTTCCGAGAGATCGCCGAGCGCGATCGCCGCCTTGAGTCGCTCCGATACCTCGATGCGCCGCACGCTCTTCAAATAGTCGAGCTTCTCCTGCAGCTTCTTGTAGCCCTCTTCCGTCAGCATTACACGCTTTTCTGCCATCAAAATTCCCCTTTTCCCGGCACTTGACGCTCCTCCCGCAAGCAACCTCGCCAGGCACGCTCTGCGCCCGGCCGCCCCGCAGGAAGAAGCGCCGTCTGATACTGCCCCGTATATCCTATCATTATAGGTAGCAAGCCGCGCCTTGTCAATGAAGGCTGCGGCTAAAAATCCCCGCTTCAGCCGAAAGCGCGACGCCAAGCCCCGCCTGCGTCAAATGTGCGGCAAGCGCGATCTTCTTTTCACGCGGCAGTCGCTTGATCTCGCACTCGCGGCGCTGCGCCTCGCACTTTTCCGCGAACTCCTCATAGTAAAAGAGCCGCACGGGACGGCGGCTCCTCGTATACTTCGCGCCCCTGCCCGCATTGTGCGCGGCAAGGCGCTTCTCCAAGTCGTTCGTCCATCCCGTGTAGAGCGTACCGTCTGCACAGACGAGGATGTAAGTGAACGCCTTCACCTCACTCTTTTCCCTCACGGCGAATCGTGACCTTTTCCATGACGACCTTCGCGAGCGGCTTGTCTTGGAAATCCGTGTCAACCTTGCCGATCTCGCGCACGACATCCATGCCCTTGACGACCTTGCCAAAGACCGAATGATGCCCGTCGAGCCACGGCGTCGCCGCGAGCGTAATGAAGAACTGCGAGCCACCCGTGTTCGGCCCTGCGTTCGCCATCGACAGCACGCCCTCGCTGTCATGCTTCAGATCCTTATGGAACTCATCGGGAATCACGTAGCCAGGACCGCCCGTGCCCGTACCGTTCGGATCGCCGCCTTGGATCATGAACCCATCGATCACACGGTGGAAAATCAAGCCGTCGTAGAAGCCCTTCTCTGCAAGGTCGATGAAATTCTTCACGGTGATCGGCGCCTTGTCCTCGAAAAGCTCGATTTCAAACGTGCCATGATTCGTCTCAAAAACTGCAATGGGATTTGCCATTTTTTTCGCTCCTTTATCCTTGTCATTCATACCTGCCGCCGAGCAGCCCGTCGTAAAGAGGACGAACGTCGCCAGCAAAAAAACGAGAGCCTTCTTCATCGTGTGAATCCTCCTTCCGCCGTCCAGCGCCGCCTCTCCCCCGCTTCGAGCGGCGTCCAATACGGCACGGCACGCCCTTCAGCGAAGAAGTCCGCCGCCGGCCGCCATGCCGGATAGCCGACGCTGTGCATCGTCACGAGAGCCTTGATGTTCGTGCGCGCACAGAACTCCTTCGCGCCGATGTCGGCGAATTCTTCAAGCCGCCCATCGACAGGGAAAAATGCGACATCGGCAGTCAGCCCGTCAAGCTTCTTCATCTGTTTCATGAAGCCGTTTCGCGCAAACTTGTTGTTCTCCTCCGTATCGCCCTTCCAATGCCACCAGTTGAAGTCCCCCGCATGGAAGATGCGCACGCCCTCGACCTCCACGAGAAACGACGTGCCCGTGTCCGTCGAGTCAAACGTATCGACGCGAAGACCCGCTTCCTCATAGTGGCTGTAGTTTTCAAGATAGACCGTCTTTTCTGCGGGAAACCGCTTGCCGCGCTTCGTGCGCCGAATCTCCGCCGCCATGACGTAGCGCGTGACCGAGGGCGCATAGTCGAGAATATGCGCGTCGAAGTGATCAAAATGCGCGTGCGACACAAAGAAATACACGCGCTCCGCCCCCGCTAAGAGACTCTCAACCGCCTGCGCGGGGTCGAGGTAGTCGTCAAAGACGAGCAAAGTGCGCGAAAGCCGCACGGCAAAGCCGCTGTTCAATAAATATGCAATCTCCAAAAGCTGCCTCCTTCCAGAAGTGCCTGTATCATTATAGCAGAAGAATACGGGAAAAGACAAATTTTTACTCTTCCGGAGATGCCCATCTTATATCGCCATGCTGTCATAGGCATAGCTGTTCTTATAAACAAATTCCGGTGCGATATCAATCTCTCCCTGATTCCATGTGATCACACCGTGAGTCAACACGGGACTGCGAAATATTTTCTCCTCCGCAAGCGGCTTGAATGCCTCACCGATGAGCATCGTTGTATCGAACAATCTCTTTTCTCCCGTAGAAAAGGTAATAAGCATCATACCGCCGCGCAACGGTTTTGCTTCCGTTACCTTGATATTTTCCTGTAATTCCCCGGCATAACAAATGTCGTCCTTTATATACACGGTACTCACCTCAATTCATCGGTGGAATCTTCTCAAAATGTTCGCCCCGAACAGCCAGATTCCATGCCTTATAGGCCTCTTCTTCATAAAAAGCAAGCCAGCCTGCAATAATCTTCAATTGCTTCCGCGGCAGAGATCCTGCCAACAATTCACCATCAATACCAACGACGGCTTCATGCTCTCCGAAATACACATGTACATGCGGTTTATGGTGTTGTCCGATGTCTCGAAACAACATGTAAATAACCATGCCGCCAAACCGACTTAGTTCAGGCATATCACTTGTCCCCCTTTGCTTCCCACGCATGGCGCAAAAATCGCGGACGATCCCATGTCTTGACAAACTCCGCTTTCAAGAAAAGCTTGAGCGGTGCGATCTCTTCTTTGCCGTTAAAGGCTTCGAGAGATTGGTATTAGCATGAGGATACTTCTGCCTCAGTTTTTGCAAAGACTCCTCTGCATCCATCACATTTCCACTATGAAAATCTTCTTCCGCAACAGAAAGTTTTTGGTAAATCTCCTGCCTGAGCATATATTCATCATAAGTTTTCATACTCATAATGACCATATCACCATAGCCATTTTTTGTAACATAAATCGGTTCGCTTGATTCCGCACACATTTTTGAAATCGCGTTGGTATCTTTGAGATCATGAATTGGAACAATCTTCGGCATACACTCACTTCCTTCCCCCATGATTATACCATATTTTCGCCCATGCAACGCACGTCTCACTCGAATAATCCCAGCTGCTCATTCTTCGCCACATACGAAACCTGCCTTGCATCCTGCACGATGTCGCCCGGCTCCACATGACCGATGAGGAGCGGCGAGGCGGGGTCGTGGCGGGTGCGGTTCTTTCTGACGGCGGCGACGCTCGCATTTGCGTAACAGTAGCGGCAGAAGTGGGCGCAGGTATTGTAAACGCCGATGTCGTTGCCAAGAAGGCACGCACAGCCTTTTCTAGCTGCCGAGGTACGCGGAATATGGAAGCGGCAGCCGACGGCTTCTTCGAGGACAGCCTGCGTCATGCAGCCCTGTGTGTCGATGCCGAAGGGCGCGAGATCGTCTCCTTCGAGGCAGGTGCGCACCTTGATGCCGAACTCCCGCCCAACTGCCGCGAACGTCTTGCCGAGCGCGAGACGCTCTTCTGCGCTGACCTCGCGCAAAGCGGGAAAATTGCGCTGCGTCTTCTTGTAGAGGTCAACGAAACTCACGACGCAGTTCTCTGTCGCTCCCGACAGTTTCTCCGCCATGCGGCGAAACGCCTGTCTGTGAAAGTCGAGCGTGTACTTCTCTGTGATGAATACGGGATCATAGCGCCAATGCACGGCGCGTCTGCCGACAATGCGCGACAAGGCGGCAAGGCTCGCGATCGCCGCCTCGACGGGCGGCGTCTCCGGCTCGACATCCTTTCCGTAGGGCGTGATCGTCACGCCCCAGAATTGGCGAAAGGATGCGAGTGCGTCCCTGTACGCGAGAAGCGGCGCGGGATTCTTCGTGCAGAAAACGATGAGATCGACGACGGCGGGATCGAGAACATAGCGCGTGATGCGCTGCGGATCATAGGGGCTTCGCGCCATGACGAATCCTTCGTGCAGGCGCCGCACGAACCACTCGGCATAAAAGGCAGGGATGTCCGTGCGGCTTCCCGTATTCAAGATCATGGCTCTCCCCCTTCCCGCAAAGAAGCCGGACGGGGAAAACTCCCGCCCGGCTTCTCGTATACGCCCCTCGCGCAAGGCTTATTTGATCTCGTAAATCCAACCCTCGGGCGCTTCGATATGACCCATCTGAATGCCCGTCAAGGTATCATAAAGCTTCTGAGTGATGGGCCCCATCTTCTCCATGCCACTTGCGAAGCAGATCTCCTTGCCGTGGTCGTTGATCTTGCCAACGGGCGAGATGACGGCCGCCGTACCGCAGAGGCCGCATTCCTTGAAGTTCGGCACCTCGGAAAACAGCACTTCGCGTTCATCCACCTTGAGACCGAGATAATGCTCGGCGACATAGGTAATGGAACGGCGCGTAATCGACGGCAGGATGCTCGGCGACTTCGGCACGACGAGATTGCCATCCGCATCGACGAAGATGATGTTCGCGCCGCCCGTCTCCTCGACCTTCGTGCGCGTCGCCGCATCGAGGTAGATGTTCTCGGCAAAGCCCTCGCGGTGCGCCGTCATGATAGCGTGCAGGCTCATCGCATAGTTGAGTCCCGCCTTGATGTGGCCCGTGCCGTGCGGCGCAGCGCGGTCGAAGTCACTGACCTTGACCGTAATGGGTTTCGCTCCGCCCTTGAAGTACGGGCCGACGGGCGTGACAAAAATGCGGAACTGGTACTCGTCTGCCGGCGCAACGCCGATGACGGGGCTTGAGCCGAACATGTAGGGACGGATGTAGAGCGTCGCGCCGCTGCCGTAGGGCGGCACCCAAGCCTCGTTCGCCTTGACGACCTGACGCACGGCATCGAGGAATCTGTCCTCGGGGAACGGCGGCATCTCAAGATACTGCGCGGACTCGTACATACGGTGCGCGTTGAGATCGGGACGGAAGCAGACCGTCCTGCCGTCCTCCGTCGTGTACGCCTTGAGTCCCTCGAAAACCGACTGCGAATACTGCAGGACGCCCGCATCCTCGCTCAATACGATCTTGTCGTCGCCCGTGAGTCCGCCCTCATCCCAAGCGCCATTCTTATAATTGGCAACGTAGCGCTGTTCCGTCACATGATAGGAAAAGTCCAAGCTGCTCCAATCGATATTCTTCTTCTCCATGATGATTCCTCCCAAGTTCATGCCACAAGAAAAGGCATACATTTCCGAATCAGCAAAAAGACATCTGTTTCCTCGGGAGGAATCTCCATCCACTGTCACAGCCATCCTTCTGTAATCCTGTGAAATATATACTACATCGAACTCTTTGCGCCGTCAATCCCTTTTTCAAAAGTTATTCATCGGCATCGTCATCCGACTCGTGCGCCGCAAGCCAATCCGACCATGAAACAGCGAAGCCCGCCGACTCATTCTCCTGCACATAGCGATAAAAAAGTGCGATGTGCTTCGCCTTTTCCGCATAATACGGCACTTTCCAATACGTTGAATCCTCAGGCTCTACATGCGCGACATAGCTACCGCCGAGCAGACATTGACGATAAAGGATGTCCTGCAAGGGCACCGCAGGATTCTTCAAGATATCGTACATCGCGAGAAATTCCGTCGTGCGTCCCTCGCCCGCCTGGCAATGAAAATGCAGCCAAATGTTCTCGGGCAAGCTCTTGTAAAACTGTACAAACTCATCGACAGCAGCAGGCGATGGCCATATATGATCGGTCGCCGCAATGCGCTTGTAGCGAAGCCCTGCGGCCTCGACAAGCTCCTTCTCCGTCTGCGCCTCTTCCACGAAGATCTCGTGCTCATCGAGGGGATTCTTCTCCCCACCGAGGTGCGCAACCGCCGTCATCTGCCCTGCCGCACCATGGATGCGCTCCGCCTCATCGGCGAGCGCCTCTTCCTGCGTCAAGCCCACATTGCCCCAATCGTGCTCGCCGTACCAGCTGACCGCTATTCCGTCGAAGAAGCCGTGCGACTCCTCACGCAGGTCGACGATGCAGATCGGCATCTGCGTCTTCTCGGCAAGCGCTTCCAGCAAGGACTGCAAGCCGCTCGCAGAAAACTCCCCGCTGCCCGATGCATGAAGGCGCTCAAGCCCCTCGCGCGTCGGCACATAGGAATCGTCCATGTCCTTCTTGTAAGGAGCATGGAACTCATCCTCCATCGTACGGAAGTTGCGCGGCAGCCCTCGCACATCATCGGCGTCGATGCGCCAGATATAGCCAAGATTGCGCATACGCGGCGGCGCATCCGCCGCTGAAACAACATTTGCCGCGCCAAGCATTGCTCCCAAGACAAGAAGCGCTGCGGCGCAAAGACTCATCCACATTTTCCTCTGCATTTCTTCATATCTCCCTTCTTTTCCATGTTCCTATTATACCATACGTGCAAACCCTCTCCCCGTCACCGAAGTGCGGCGCACAATGCCCGCATGAAAAAGCAGAGCGGCCTTGCAGCCGCCCCGCCTCATTCTTCTATTCTATTCCCATTCCTCAGAACGCCCAGTTCACATGGGCGCTCCCCGTGACGCCTTCGCGCTTGCCCTGCCAACCGGAAAGGTTCAGATCGTAGCTGACGCGCGAATCCTTTGGCTGGAACCTCCAGCCGAGTTCCAGAAGGGCGCTACCGCCCCTGAGGCTCGGACTGGGCGCTTCGTAGCCCATGAAGCTCGCGCACGCCTTGCCGCTGAATTCGTACTCCCAGTAGAGTCCGGCGTAGAGTTCGTTGCCCTCGCTTTCCTTGTGGCTGTACCTCGTGCCGAGGCGCAGGCGGTGCGAGTTGACCGCCGCGAAGTCATAGACGTCGTTGTACTTGCCCGTCTTGATGGCGACATCACCGCCGCTCTGGTACGACCACAGATAGCGCAGCGAGGTGTCGAGCTTGTCGCCTCCCTTGAGCTTCATCGTCTTGCCGACGCTCAGCTCGGCTGCAACGTAGGTATCGGAGCTGTCGTAGTTCGATACGGTGCCGGCGGAGATGCTACCCGTGTAGTCGCTCTTCGCGCGTCCTGCATGGAGCGCTCCCTGCAGCCAGAGGCCGTCTTCCTTCTCCATCCTTGCGAGGACTCCCGCACCGAGGTAGCTGAGTTTGCCGCTGCCGTGCGTGCCGTCGTCGAGATGGGAGTCGTAGCTGCCCTTGCCGTATTCGATGAAGGGGCTGACGACGATCGCCGCGTCCTTCTTTCGGAGTTCCTTCGCCCAGCCGAGGCTGAGGTTCCAGCCCGTGGTATCGATCTGCGAGCCGCTTTCGACGCTCATGCTGCTGCGGCTCATGACGGCCCAGAGGTCGTACTTGCCCTTTTCCTTGTCGCTTTCAGCTCCTTGCCGGATGGCGCTCATGCCGCTCGTGGTCAAAAGATCCGCACCGCGATTGATGAAGTCGGTCATGCCGGCCCTCGTCTCGACGAAGGATTTCGCCTGATCGCTGATGGCCGCCTTGGTGACGGTGGCGATGAGTTCGCCCGAGCCGCGCTTCATGAGGTCGAAGCCGTAGAGGAGCGATACGCCATGCATGGCTTCGACGTGATTGATGAGCGTCGCAGGCGCAGGCGGCACGACGCCGTCCGCATCGGTCGTAAGCGTTCCGCCGTTGACCTTCATGAGGCTGATGACGTCGTTGACCTTGAGGCCATGCGCAAGTCCCATCACACCGACACCGACATCAACGCCGCGGATGTCTTTGTTTGCAACGCCGAGCTGCAGGAGCGTCGGGTTCTCGTTGGCGATGCTCTCACCGAGGTAGAAGTGGAGGTTCTTGATCTTGTCGAAGTCATGCGCCTGGCTGGTGTTCGCTTCGTCGTGATAGACGGCGAGCGTATTGTTATCGGCGGATGCTCCTGCGCCGCCGATGATGTCGCCGGTGACGGTGCCTCCCTTGAGGTTGATGATGTTGTTCTTATTTTCGACGGAGCCGTTTCCGCCGATGACGTTGCCGGTGACGGTCGAACCCCTGCCAATGTTGATGGTGTTCTCATTGGCGTTGAGGCAAGCGCCTCCCGTGACGTTTCCTGTGACGGTGACGCCGTCCTTAATGTTGACGGTATTCCTGAGAGAAGCGTGATGTGCACGCGCACCGTAGACGTCACCGGTGACGTTCGCGTTGATGTTGAGGACGTTGTCCGTAGCGTCGCCCACTCCGGCAGAACCACCGACGAGCGATCCGGAGACGGCTGCATTCACGTTGACAATATTCTTCGCGGCATTGCCGTGCGTGGAATGTGCGCCCGTGATCTCGGTCGAGGCATTCGAGGAGGCCGCCGCCTTGATGGTGACGACGTTCTCTTCGGCCGCGCCCTTGGCTTCTGCGCCCATGATCTTGACGCCGCTGACGTTGCCACCCTCAATCTCGACGGTATTCTTGTTCGCCTTGGCGGAGCTCTTCGCGCCCTTGAGGCTGCCTGTGACGGTGCCCGCCTTGATGACGGCCTTGTTCATCGTCGCGTCGCCTGCGGCTTGTGCGCCGACGATATCGGCTGCTGTGCCGCCCTGGAGGATGGCGGTATTCTCTTCCGCTTCTCCGTTCGTGCTCTCAGCACCCTTGAGGTTCGTGACGGAACCGCCCTGGAGGACGGCCTTGTTCTTGACGGCCTTGCCTGCCTTCGTCTTCGCGCCGAGGGCGTTCGTCGCGGTCCCGGCTTCGACGGTTAGGCTGTTCCCTTCCGCCGTGCCGTTCGCTGTCTGCGTGTCGCCCGCGATGGCGTTCGTGACGGCGGCTCCTGTTTTGAGGGTGAGCTTGTTGTTCTTGGTCTCGCCGCTCGTGCCATAGACGGTCTTTCCGCCGAAGGCATCGGGGACGGCACTCGTGATCTTCACGTCGGCATTCTGCCATTTGTAGGCCGAGAGGTCAAGGCTGCCGCTCGTGGTGGCCGCAGCGTTGTTGTCGGTGACGAGGCTGTATTCGACATCGCCTGCACGCTCGCTGCCCGTAGCCGGCGCATAGCCGTTCAGGGTGAGCGTCTTGCCTGCTGCCATCTGGAAGAGGTGTGCCTTCTTCTGCATGACGTTGCCGAGCCATGCGGATACACTGCCGCCGGTCGGCTTCTCAACGGTGCTGTAGTCAAGCGTCGTATTCTCGTTGAGCGTCAACACGGTATCGCCGTCGGCAACGCTCGAACCAAGGTTGAACTTAATCTTGGAGAAGCCGGCGAGGCTGCCAACTGCGGCGCCCTTGCTCTTGATGTCGAGGGCGTTGTCCGCCGCCGACTTATTGCCGCCGTAGAGCTTGCCCGTAACGTGGACGAGAGCATCGTGCGTGCCGTCACCAATGGTGACGGTGTTGCCCGTGGTCGTGCCGGAGCCAGCGGCGAATCCTGCATAGACGTCGCCTGCGACCGTGCCGCTGTAGAGGTTGACCTTGTTGCCCGTGGCAGCACCGCTTGCCGAGGCGTGCGTGAGTGCACCTGCGTAGAGGTTTCCTGTGACGGCCGCGCCCTTGAGGTCGACGGTGTTGCCCGTAGCGTTGCCCGCCTGTGTGCGGACATCTGCACCGTAGCCGTCAGCTATGGTCGCGCCGGCATGAAGTTCGAGCGTGTTTTCTGCTGCATCGCCGTTGGTCTTGTAGCCGCCTGCGCCGCTTCCGGCTTCAAGGTTCTGCACGAGGCCGCCGTAGGCTGCCGTCGTAAGGCTGCCGCCCATGACCTTGAGCGAGTTCTTCTCGACTTTGTTGCCGACCTTCGTGCGGCCGCCCCATGCTTCCGTATTCGCACCCGTGCTGTAAACGGGATGGTTGTTGGCGAAGCGGTAGCCGATGACTTCGACCTTTTTCGCCGTCGCCGTCTCATTGTCGGTGTTGAGGACGTATTCGTAATCGCCGTCCCTCTTGGTCTCCCTGGCACGCGCTGCATCATAGTTCGTGAATGTGATATCGTTCACACTGTCGGCGAGCGTCAGGATATGGTTCGTCGTGGGGCTTGCCGTGACGGCGTCGATGTTCTTGAGCTTCATCTTCGACCAGTCGATCGATGTGTTCGCTCCATTCGTCAGCCTCAGCAGGGTATCGCCGTGGCTGACGTTGTGCGCGGCATCGAAATTGACGTTCTCGAAATTCTTGACGTCTGCGGCATTTGCCTGGCGGCTGTTGACGTTCAGGGTGTTGCCTGCAGAGCCGCTGTTACTGCCCCAGATCGTGCCGACGCTCGTGCCTGCGGCGACGGCGTTCGTCGCCGTGCCGAGGTTGACGGTGTTGCCCGTGGCCTTTCCTGCCTGCGCGAAGCTGCCGTAGACGTCATGGAGCGTGCCGCCCGTGATGTTGACGGTGTTGTCCTTGGCGAAGCCGCTGCCGTTCGTGCGGCCGCCGTAGACGCTGCCGCCCACGCTGCCGCCCGTGATGTCGACCCGGCTTTCCGTGACGCTTCCCGTCGCGCCTGTGTCGACGATCTGACCGCCGTAGACGTCTCCCGTGACCGCGCCGCCCGTGACATCGACCCGGTTCTTTGTGACGCTTCCCGTCGCACCTGCAACCGTAAGCGACGCACCGTAGACATGGCTGACCGTGCCGCCCGAAATCTTGGCGCTGTTCTCCGAGGCGCTTCCTGCCTTCGTGCGCACCTGGGCGCCGTAGGCGTTGGCGACGGTGCCGCCCGTGATGTTGACGGCGTTCTTCTCGGCGTCTCCCGTCGTAGCGGCGGGCTTATTGTTGATGACGAGGCCGCCGTAGGCTGCCGTCGTGATCGTGCCGCCCGAGACGGTGAGCGTGTTCTTCTCGACCTTGTTGCCAATGTTCGTGCGTCCCGCCCAGGCTTCATTGTGCGCGGAAATTTCGTTGTACGTCGCCGCATGGTTCTTGAACTTGAAGCCCGCGGCCGTGACCTGCGTCGACGATGCCGTATGGTTCGCCGTGTCGATCGTGAACTCGAAATCGCCGCTCGTCGTGCTCTTGACACCACCCGCCGCCGTATAGGTGTTCGTCGCACCCTGCTGGAAGCTGATGCCGTTCGCATTCTCCATGAGGACGAGATTGTATGCTTCGTATGTCTTGATCGGCGCGTTGAACTTCTCGGCGTTGACGTCGAGCTTCCTCCAGTCGAGGTTCCCTGTCGCACCCGAATTGAGACGCAGTACGGGCATACTCTGCGTGAGCGCATGGCTGTTAAGGTTGAAGTTCAGATGATCAAAGTTCTTGATGTTGCCAGCCTGTGCGTTGGTGTTGATGTTCAGGGTGTTATCCGTCGCATCCGCCTTGTTGCCACCATGGATCGTGCCGGTGATGTTCGTGCCTGCGGCGAGGCTGTGCTCGCCGTCGCCGAGTTTGACGGTGTTGCCCGTGGTCGCGCCTGTGCCTGCCGTGAAGCCGCCGTAAACGTCGGTCATCGAGCCGCCCGTAATCGTCACGGTGTTGCTCGTGGCATTGCCCGTCGCCGAGGTATGGGAAAGATAGCCGCCATAGACCTTGCCGTAGCCTGCGCCCGTGACAGAGCCGCCCGAGATGTTGACTTCGTTGCCCGTGGCGCTGCCCGTCAGCACGGAGGTGAAGCCGCCGTAGATGGTGCGCACCGTGCCTGCCTTGAGGTTGACGGTGTTGTTCGTACTGTCGTTCTTCGCCGCAGCCGTCGTGCCTCGGCCCGCCGTCCAGCCGCCGTAGGCGTCGCGATGCGTCGTGCCGTTGATCGTCAGCACGTTATTCGTCGTCGTGTTGCCGATGACGGAGCGGCCTGCCCAGATGTCTGCCAGAGCATTTCCTGTCGTCGGCGTCGTATTGGCGTCCTTGAACTGGTAGCCGCCGTAGAGGATCTGCTTCGCCGTCGCCGTGTTGGTGTCGGTATCGATGGTGTATTCGTGCGTGCCGGTCGAGGAGATTTCTTTCGCACCCGTGTAGTGGCCGACGCTAATGCCCGTCATGTTCTGCAGGAGGACGGACTGCCCGCTCGGCGCGTTGCCCGTATGCTTGAACTTGCTCCAGTCGAAGTTCGTCACCGAACCGCCGACAAGGTTCAGCATGGGGTTCGCCTGGTTAAAGGTCGCGTTGAAGTTGAAGTTGACCATGCTGAAATTGGCGATGTTACCCGCCTGTGCATTGGTATTGACGTTGAGGACGTTGTCCGTATCCGTCGCCCCGCTGCCGCCATAGATTGTGCCGGTGATGGTGGTGACAGCGTTCGTCGTGCCGCTGCCGAGGTTGACGGTGTTGTCCGTCGTAGCGCCCGACGCCGTGAAGCCGCCATAGACATTGCCGCCAACGGTGCCGCCGTTGAGGCTCAGCGTATGACCCGTCGCCGCGCCCGTGCCGGCAGTCTTGCCGCCGTAGACGGAGCCTGTAATCGTGCCGCCCGTCAGCGTGATCTTGCTGCCCGTGGCGCTTCCCGCACCCGCCGCGACATCGCTGCCGTAGACAGAGCCTGCAATCGTACCGCCCGAGACCTTGACTTCGCTGCCCGAAAGAGAGCCACTTCCCGCCGTATGGGCACCATAAAGAGAGCCGCTCAAGCTGCCGTTCGCGACTTCGGCCTTGTTCTTACTCGCATTTTTCGTATTCGTCGCTTGGGCGAGATCGACGCCATAGGCATTGTTGACCGTGCCACCCGTGATCTTGACACTATTTTCCTCGGCCTCGCCGGCAGCCGTCATGACTTTTGCGCCATAGGCATTAGCAACCATGCCGCCCGCGACTTCAAGCTTGTTCTTCTTGGCATCGCCCGCATCCTGGAACGTGCCGTCGGTCTTATGCTTCTTGTTCTCGACGAGGCCGCCGTAAGCCGCCGTATTGAGCGTGCCGCCTGCGACGATGAGCTTGTTGTCCGTGACGGTCTGGCCGCTCGCCGTACGTCCCGCCCATGCTTCATCGTGTGCGGGTGTTTCGTTGTACGTCGCCGTATGATTGCGGAACCGGAAGCCGTTGATAAAGACGTCCTGTGCGGCATTGCCTGTATGGTTGTCTGTGTCGAGGCTGTATTCGAGATCGCCGACGATCTTCTCCTTTGCGCCATAAGGGGCGTAGTTACTGAAGCTGATGCCCGCCGCATTGTGCATCGCTGTAAAGAGCCGCGCATTGTAGGTGCTCGGCGTAAAGGTGAAGCTGCCGGGGTTGACTTCGGCGCCCGCCCAGTCCAAGCCGGTCGTTGCGCCGCCGCCCACCGTGAGCAAAGTGTTTCCAACGGTCGTCGTGCTGTTGAGGTTGAACTTGGTCTTGCCGAAGTTCTGAACGCCGCGCACCGTGATGTTCTGTGTGTTGACATTGAGCGTGTTGTCCGTCATGACGTCGCTTGCCGAGCCGCTCGATGCGCCGCCGTAGAGGAAGGCATTGTTCAGGGTGGTCGACGTCAGAGATCCGTCGCTCTTGCCGAGGTTGATGGTGTTGCCCGTCGCCTTGCCCGTGCCGTTCGTGTAGCCGCCGTAGATTTCGTTGCTGCCGCCGAACGTGCCGCTCTCGATGTTGATCGTATTGCCCGAAGCGTTGCCCGCCGACACATTGTTCGGCGGCGTGAGTGCGGCATTCGTCGCAATGTATCCGCCATAGAGCTTGCCGCCCGCATTGAGCGTGCCGCCCTGGATATTGACGGTGTTATTCTTTGCATCGGCGTTCTTGGTGGTGTCGACAGCTGTCGGATCATTTTCATCCGTCGGATGAAGAAGCAGATTCCGACCTTCGGTATAGCCTGCATAGCCCGTCGTTACAGAAGCGCCGTCAAGGAGATTGAGCGTATTGAAATCCGATCCGCCATTCAATGCCTTCGTATAGCCGGCACGCACCGTGGTGAAAGAAAGAGGCGTCGAACCATTCTTTTTGAGGTTCAGCGTATTGTGGTTCGTCGTATTGCCATAGATAGAGATACCCGCATGGATGTCAGTGGCACTGCTCGTTGTCGGCGTTTCCGTGGCATTTTGGAAACGGTTGCCGTCGAGTGTGAGGACGGAAGCAGACACCGTACCCGTACCCGTCACATTCGCCTTCTTGCCAAATTCGTAGTCACCTGCGGTACCGACAAGGGTCGGAGCATAGTTGGTCAGTGTGAAACCTGCCCCCGTATAGAGCGTGAGTGTCGGAATGTTGACTCCATGAGCAGATAGAGCCGGCGCCCACGACGTGATGCCTTTGACAGCAATCTTGTTCCAATCAAAATTCTGAGTAGTATTGATACCGCGAAGCATCGTATCTCCCGATGCAATATTAGAATCAAGGACGAACTTCATCTTTTCAAAGTTCCTGACATTATAGACCTCGTTCCCCTTGCCCTTCACCTGCAGGAGATTCCCCGTCACATGATCCTTGCCGCTGCCGTTTCCACCGCCTCCGTAAACGCTCAGAAAATAGTTCGCGCTTCCACCAGCCGCTCCCGCCAACGTGACCGTATTGCCTGTCGCATTGTTCTTTTCCGACCATCCGCCGTAAATAGTCGCATGAGACCCGTTCGCCATCGTGTCCTTCAGGATGACTTCGTTGCCTGTCGAATCGCCGCTCGTCGACTGTGTATAACCGCCATACAACGTGCGCCCATTGATATTGCGTCCATCCACCGTGAGGATGTTATTTTTCGTCGTATTGCCAAGCGTGGATGTTCCCGCGTAAATACCAGCCCCATACAAAACGCTAGGCGCTGGCAATGCAGGCGAAGACGGCTTCGTATCATACGTCACTTTTGCATTTTGAAACTGATTTCGGTCAAAATAAATCTCTGTAGCATTGACGGTTCCCACTGCTCCCGGCGTACTTGTATTCGTCGTGATGCCGTATTCGAAGTTACCGCTCACTCCATTGGAGGAAGACGTTCCATAATTATTCAAAGTGAGTGTGGAACCCGTATAAAGAACGATGCGTTTTGATCCCGCACTGCCGGTTCCCCATGTCGAGGCATTGCCCACGCTGACCTTGTCCCAATCAAATGCTTGGACGGTATTGATACCGCGAAGCATCGTATTTCCTGCTGCAACGGTAGTATCAAGGACGAACTTCATCTTTTCAAAGTTTCCGACATTATAGACCTCGTTCCCCTTGCCCTTCACCTGCAGGAGGTTTCCCGTCACATGATCCTTGCCGCTGCCAGTTCCGCCGCCTCCGTAAACGCTCAGATAATAGTTCGTATTTCCACCAGCCGCTCCGGTCAACGTGACCGTATTGCCCGTCGCATTGTTCTTTTCCGACCATCCGCC